>NZ_JANJZL010000004.1:0-311460 GCF_024623155.1 Anaerosalibacter massiliensis | reverse complement strand
TGCTATACCTAAAATTAGACTAAGAAAAATATATTTAAATTTATGGAAACTTAGGTACTTCAGTTGTCAACTTGAACATAAAAAAAGAGGCGTTTCATAACTGATAAATCAGTTATGAAACAGCCCCATATTGTTTTTAATTAAATATTAACATCTCTTTTAATATTTATTATAACTTATAATTTCATTTAGCTCTTTCCTTGGTCTTTCATCTGGAGATTCTGAAGGATATCCTAGTGGAGTTATTGATACTACTCTTACATCTTCTGGAATATCTAATATCTCTTTTACCTTGTTTTCATCAAAACTTCCCAACCAGCAAGTGCCAAGTCCTTGTTCATATGCTTCTAATATCAAATATGCTGTAGCAATAGATAGATCAACGGTATAACGTGGTTGCCCACATTTCATAATTCCACTTGCTTCTGTACCGCAGCAGACTAAAATTATTGGAGCTTCTCCAACAAATGGTTGCTTAATTGCCTCATTGGTAAGTTTTTCTCTTAGTTCTGAATCCTTTACAACTATGAATCTCCATTCTTGCAGATTTTTTGCAGATGGAGAAAGTCTAGCAGCTTCCAATACTTTTAATAGTTTTTCCTCTTCTACATGTTTGCTACTATACTTTCTTATACTCCTTCTCCCTTGTATTGCAGATAAAACATCCATTATATATACCCCCTTATATATTTTCTTCTGCAGATGAAATTTATATATTCATTTCACTTCTTAAGTGCCTTTCCTAATACTATGTATTGTTCTACATAATATTAATATTTCCTCTTTATAATTTATAATAACTTTCTATAAAAAATTATTAGTAAATTAACCTACCTTATCCCATAAATCAAGCTTATCTAAAGTTTTTGGTCTTTTTGAAGCAAAACTTTTATTTACAGCTATATTAATTGATACAATATATAATATCGTCTTTCTTTATTTTAGTCATATTGACCAACAAAAGATTTTCCCTCCATACTTTGTTCTTTATGGAGTCTCAAGATAACCCTCTGGCTTTTCTTCAAAATAGATTTTATTTTCAAGTACTATACAATAGGAATTGTTTACTTCCCCGTTATTATCATTATTTTTTTATTATCCTTCTTTTTAGATTTAAACATGGATATCTTCTATATCTAACTCAATAAAAATATTATTACTACTATTTTGTACATTGTTCTTCTATTTCCTGTTTTCACCTATGCCAATCATTAATACCTATTCTTTTTTTATATTCTTGATGTTTTGAATTGAGGTGATTCATCTTCTATTAATCTTTTAATATATTCTTGTGTACTAGTCAGTTCATTATATGATTTATTTAAATCTTTCTCTAATACATTTAATACACTGCCTATATCTCTATCAATACTACGAATTCTATCTAGGGAATTATTTATCTTTGATTGAACTATCCAGTCTGATATAAGTCCATCAAAAAAATAATCAGCAAAAGTTTCAAATGAACCAATATTTATATCAATATCCGTAGGCATCTTCACATCAGATAATTCCTTTTTAAATGCTCTGATTAATCTTTGAACATTATATACCTGTTCTTTAGCCTCATCTATTTTTGAATGTTTTGCAGCTGTTGCCAAAAGTCCTCCTCCAAGCATATCCCATGTTCCCCAGCCTTGAGCACTTTCCAGAGACCGAATTAATTGACTTAAAGCACTTTGAAGATTATTCCCTGCACTAATGGCTTCTTTAGCTTCTTTTATATCCCATTCTAAATTAGCAGCTTTATTCAGGTTAGTCATCAGTCTTTGCGACCTTTCATCATTTTTACCTAACATTAATTCCTGTTTTTCTTTTAGCACTCTTGCATATTCTTCTTCTAATCCTATATATTTTGTTAACTCTTCTGTATACATTCTAATTTCTGCTTCAATATCTTTTATAGAGTTACAACATTCATCATATTTAAGTTTGGCCGCAAAATATTCTTGCCTTTCCTTGTCTAGTTGTTCCCCTTTGCTACCTAATACAGAATAAAATAATCCCGTTATACTTAATGATTCTAATTTCTTAACATCTTTTTCTTCTTTACTTAAAATTCTATTGAGTTCATTTTTCTTAATCTTTTGTGTGTCCAATTCTTTCTTTGACTGATTTAACATAAGCTCTAATTTCTTTTTTCTTTTCAAAGCCTCTCTTAGTTTCAAAAGCCTGTTATTAATTTCCTCAAACATCTTTTCACCTCTTTTAAATTGGTATGGACAGCAAATAGGTTTATATAAAAAATTAAAAGAAATTGAAATCAAAAAATTAAATAATAAAACAATTTTTACTTTCAAGTTAACTAGGCACACTCAATAATAGAGTACAGTAATTGCTATACTCTATTTCTTAATAGCTTCAATAAATAAAAATCTTGGTTTCTTAAGTACTATATCATACTTTTCTGGATTTACTTCCTTAAATTTATCCGTAGGCATAGGCTCTTCTAGTCTTGAAATTACAAAACCTGAAGATAGTGGACCTTCTAAAATCTTACTAAGTGGTCTAGTATAAAAATCCACTTGTATAGTCCCTATACTAGTTTCCCATTCATCTTCAACTAGCTCCAATTTAAAATAATCCTCTTTTTCAAATAACATAAAATCTAAAAATGGATGATGGCATGAGAAAACTACCCTTCCATCTGGCTTGAGCTTCTCATAAAAGTTTTTAAAGACTCTCTTAAGATCTTTAATATAATGTATAGTTAGGGATGAAACTATTAAATCTAAAGATCTATTTTCTATAAAATCTAAAGAATTATTTAGATCATGTTGAATCACCTTTACATTTTCCTTATCCTTTACTCTAATTTTCGTCATATCAATCATCTTAGGGCTAAAATCTATTGCTATTACCTCATCTGCGCCTTTTTCAAGTAGCCAATTTGTATACCAACCTGCAGCACATCCAGCGTCTAAAACCTTCATTCCCTCTACATCTCCAATAATAGATGTTAAACCAGGTCTTTCATAATAGGCATTAAATGATTTAGTATCAACTTCCTTGAAATAGTATTTAGCCATTTTTTCATATGAATCAAGAGATACAGAATCTCTATTTATATTAGCCACTACTACTCACCTCCGATAATTTTATTTTACGTAATAAATAACAACTATTGTTTTTGGTAGTACTATTTTTTTAGAGATTATTAGGATATTATAAATATTTTACTATCTTTAAAAGCAGACAATGACAACAATTAATTATTCTTCATACATATCAATATTCCGGAAAATTTAAATCTTTTTTAAACTCTTCTATAGTTTCCTCTAATAATTCATAATCAATTACATAACCAAATTTATTATTACTTTTATCCATTTTTATTATTTTAGCAGTAAGAATATTATTTATATGGTAAGATATAGTGGCACTTGATACATCTAAAACTTTTGCAATTTTCTTAGTAGATGTTTCACCTGATGCAATTAGCTTTAACACCCCATATCTTGTTTTATCTCCAAAATTTTTAAATATCTGTACCCTTTCATAGGTTTTATTTTCATTTATATCTTTAATTTTTTTGAAAGCTTCTTCCATCCTTAAACCCCATGCAATATAATTGATTTTAGCTGTACTGGCAATTGAAATTGCATAAGAATACATTGCAGAAATCAGTATATTTATTTGATTATCATCTAATATACTGGCATCTAATATTGAATAAGTAATTTCTTCTAAACCTTTAGCTCCCATATCATTTAAAAACTCTACTAGATATTCTCCGTATTCCTCCACTTCATCCTGAAAAGGTAAGTATATTTCTTCAAAAATAGGCAATAGCTTTGTCATTAACTCCACATATATTTTCATATATTTTAAGGATTCCTGTACTATTAAAAAAAGATTCCACTTTACTCCAGCCTCAATAGGTAGTTCTTTAATAAATGAGATCATCTTGTCATTATCACTAATGATTTTTTCAGATTCTTTTATAGTTTTATCTGAATAGGGGAAATATCCATCATTAGTCACTAATATAGAATGAATAATACTTTTTTTGATATCATGTTCATTTAATGTTAATAATTTATTGAGATAATCTTCTTCATTTTTATAGCCAATTATTCCGATATATCTAGACACTAAATCTATAAAATCATATTCACTTGAGTATTGTTTCATATAAAAAATTTCAATTTCTTTAGAAAAAGGTTTTAACCTATTCTCGATTTTTTTTACAAAATCAGAATAATCATCTGCAACTATTTCTTCATAATTTTCCAATTCTTTAGATGCTTCAAATTCTTCATTATAATATAGTAGTCTTGGAAATAGTAAAAAATCATAAAGTCTACTTTCTTCTAAATAAAATTTAAATTTCATTTATCACATCTCCCGTTATTTCAGTTTTTTCCATGTCAATATCCATTAAAGCAGTTTTATATATCCTAACCACTACAATCATAATGATACTACTTATTGCTATTACATAACTTGGTGAAATTATATCATAAAGAAAACCAAAAATCATTTGCCCTGCTGGAATAAAAATTGTTACAGCTAAATTAAATACTGTGGAAGTTCTCCCCATAAATTCAATAGGGGTTACTTGGTTAAATATTGTTCCTATAGCTATATTGGATACTGTAGCTAATACTCCAATTATAAAGGAAACTGTTAATAATAAGACATATATAAAGTTTAAGCTAAAATTATTTATCATAATACTAGAAGGTATTGGAGCCATAATCAATACAAGTAGCCCTACTAATATAAAACTTATATAAGATAGTTTTCCTATAGGAATTCTTTTTATATAACCGGAGCATAAAATTGGTGCAACAATCATAGACACAGATAAAACCATTTGAAATACTCCAAATTGAAAATCTGTTGCTTTTAATACTTCCTTAATTATAAAAATTAATCCTACTGAAAAAAGAGGTGCAATAGCAAAGTTAATTATTGTTCCTAAACTTATCATAGTAAATATAAATTTATTTCCTTTAATAATATCTATTCCCTCCATTAAATCATTCTTAAATAATTTGATACTTATCTTATCTGGTTTCTTATGTTTTTTAGGAATATCTATAAACATTTCACTAATACCTGATGCTAAGAAACTGATAGAATTTATTATCAAAACAAGTTTCAAACCAAAACTTTCGTAAATTATAGCACCAATTATAGGAGCTAATAATTGTCCTATATTCATAACTAATGAATTTAAAGAATTCGCATCAAGTAATTCCTCTCTATCTACCATACTTGGTAAAACAGCAGACATGGCAGAACCAAAAAATATTTCAGTAACCTCTAATAAAATAACTAGTAAATAAATCATGGATAAAGAGAAACTTTCATTTATAATAAAAATTATAGCATAGATTCCAATGATAACCGCATTTAATATATCTAATATCACTATGGTTTTTTTCCTATCAAACCAATCGCCAAAAACTCCAGCCATTGGTGATAACAATATTCTAGGAATAATTGATATGGATAGCATAGAAGCAAATATAGTAGCTGAGCCAGTTATTTCAAGTACATATAAGGATAATGCAAATTGCTGCATATTACTCCCCAGTAAAGAAACTAATTTTCCTAACATTAATAAAAAGAAATCTTTTTGTCTAACAAGATTCGTATTCATAATTAACCTCCAAATTATTTGTTGGTTATATTATATGTTGATGATTATATGATGTCAATATAACAATTAGATATTTATTTAACTATTAGTTAGAAATATAAAACAGTATCTAGTTATTATTCTTTTCCACTTCTAATATACCATTTTTAGTATATACAAATAAAAAAAGCTTTAACATGTTCTCTATAAACATGTTAAAGCTTTTTCCTCATATAATTCATTCCCTGGATATTACTTTTCCACTTTCTGCATCTATTTTTATATCATATTCTCCATTTTCTGTATGGATTTCGACTTTATAATAAGCTCCTTTATTTTCCTTATTATGATTTTCTAAATCAAGTTCAGTTATTACATCATTTTTATCTTTCATATTGTCAATTGCAATATCCCTTGCTTTATCAAAACCAATATATTTATCATAATCTGCAATTTTATGATTATTTTGCTTTGATTCAGTCTCTACTACATCTCCTGTTTTTGCATCTACTTTTACTTCACGTTTTTCATTGTCTAATTGTATTTCAAAATCATGATGAGTATAGTTATTCCAAGTACCTTCCAGTTCGTAATCTACTATTACCCCATTTCTATTATTTACTTCTTTCAATGCTATATCTTTTGCTTCTTCTAGTCCAATAGTCTTATTGTCTTGATTATTATTTTCATCTACTATATTGTCATCCACCTTATCTTCTTTACGCTTATCCTCTGGAATAACATTTTTATTATCTTTGTTGTTAGTTGCACATCCTGAAACAAAACTTAGAATAAGTACTCCAATTAATAAAATTAATATTTTTTTATTATTTATAGATTATCCCTCCCTAAGGCTTAATTAATCTTTCTTTTAATATTTTACCACTTGAAATAGAAAATATACTATTTAACTTATACTACCTTTCTATTTTAGATTTTGTGCTAAAACGCCTGCCCCTATAGCTCCAGCATATCTTGCCATAGGATTTGTTTTAACAGGGCTTTTAAGTTTTTTTGACAAGCTTCTAACTATATAGTCACATTCACATAATCCACCTGTAAGATAATAGTTTGTCCTATTTGAATGCTTATTGCACAAACTGGCCACTTTGCTTACTATTGAATCAACTACAGCATAGGCTATATCCTCTTTTTTCTCTCCCCTACCAATGAGACTTATTACTTCTGATTCTGCAAAAACCGTACACATGGAACTTATAGTGATATTACTGCCAGTTTCAGCTAAATCACAGAGAGTATTTATATCTACTCCTAGAGTATTTGCCATAATCTCTAAAAATCTTCCTGTACCTGCAGAACATTTATCATTCATTAAGAAATCCACTATCATACCCTTTTCTACAGTTATAACCTTTGTATCCTGTCCGCCTATATCTACTACAGTACAATCCTCTCCTGTAAGATAAGCAGCCCCTTTTCCATGACAAGTTATTTCTGTTACCGTTTTATTAGCATAAGGGACAGAAACCCTTCCATAGCCTGTGGCTACTACTTCTATTTCCTCTTCTTTTATTCCTTTAGATACAATTTTTTCTTTTATTATATTGGCTGTTTCAATACTACTCCAACCTGTAGGCACAACAAAAGTATCTATTAATTTATCATTTTCAAATAAAGCTGTTTTAGCCGCTGTAGAACCAATATCAACTCCAGCATAATACATATTTCTATCCCTCCTTAGAATAAGCACAGAATAATTATAACATCTCTATAAATGCTGCTATTCTAGTCTTTAATTGTCCCTCATCCGCCTGTGAATAGTCAGTTTCTATACTCATATATGGTATATCTTTTTCTCCAGTTATAAATTCTTTAATCCTACGAGTTTCTACATTATAGGTATGGCAAGCCTGTAAAATAATATCTATTACACCATCAACTTTATATTCATCTATTAGCTCAGATATCAATTCAATTCTATTATCATTTGGTGCCATAACTGAACATCCAACATTCAAATATTTTTCAGCTAATGCCTCAATTGGCTCTTTAATTTCATCAACTAAACGTGATTTTTCTTTTATGCCACTACAATTTTCATAGCATACAACTACTGCTCCATTTGACTCTATAATAGGTATGATTTTGTCTGCAACTCCTCCAATTGGACAACCTGTTATTAAAATTCTTGGGGCATCTTCTTTTACCTTTCTAATCCCATTTGTATGTTCTTCTTTTAACTCTTTTACCATATCCATTATCTTTTTATTTTGTTCATCTTTATCAAAAGTAAAAGATGCACCATGCAAAACAGTGTGAAGTTCCATTCCAGTTATAGGAGGAGGACATATTTTACCTAGGGAATATAATTCTTTTAATGCCCTTCTTTCTTCATTGCATTTCTTTATAGCTTTTTTCAAGTCATCATCTGTTATCTTGGTATTAAATTGTTTTTCTAATCTTTCTTTCAATATAATAATTTCATTTTTCCAAACTAAAAGTGCATGCCTTCTATCTGTAACTTGAGGAAGCTGCATAACATGCATTGGTTTTATCTGATTTAAATATTCATACATCTTTTTCTTTCCATCACAAGTTGTTTCTCCTACAATTATATCTGAAAAATATGTAAAAGGACATTTTTCAGTTAAAGCAAAACCATAACTTGATTTTATAAGGGGACATAAATTTTTTGGAAGGTCCCTTTCAGCATCTGGTATTGTTTCATCACTCATACCACATAGTGAAATAGGATAGGCCCCTGCAGCATATATGACCTCTATGGGAGTAAAAGTACAAAAAATTCCTACTATATGCTCTCCCGCATCTTTATATTCTTTAACCTTTATAAATGAATTTCTTCTCGCCTCATTAAAATCATTAAATACCTTTGGTAAGTTATTCATTATTATCTCCCCTTTCATAAAAGTAATTTTAAAAAACAGAGATATAATTCTATATGTTTTTTATATACAAAATTTAACTATTATTTCCGTTTTTAATAATTGTTTTCCTAGTTATTTATTTTTCTATATCTTTTATGTTTCATAAACCTGAGATTTCTTCATATTTAAAAACTATAGTTCATTTAACAATTCTTCCAATCTTTCCTCTCTTATAGGATATCCTATCTCTCTTGTTATCTCCATCATAGCCTCTATATTTTCAAAGGGTGTCTCTACTGGCAAACTACATCCTGACATAACAACATATCCTTTAGGTGAATCCCATGCTTGTTTAACACAATTAATAACTTCTTTCTTCACATCTTTTTCCGTACCTAGATACATAATAGATGCTGGATCTACATTTCCCATTATTTTGATTTTGTCTCCTACAGTTCTTTTACACTTTTTCAAATCTACTACATTATCAATACTAAATCCTGCTGCTCTTGTACTTACTACATCTTCCCATATAGCATCTGTTTTGCCACAAATATGCATAGTAACTCCCTTCCCTTTAGAAGTTATATATTCAACTAACCTTTTCAAATATGGTAAAGAAAATTCTCTAAAATGCTTTGGACTAACTACTGTACATGATGACATTGGCTCTGAAATTGTTACAGTTAATCCACAATCTATAACAACCTCCGCATAATTTATTAGTGTTTGAAGAGATACCTCGCATAGCTTGTGAACAATTTCTGGATCCTTAAACATTAGTTTTGTCATTCTTTCTGTACCAACTAAAAAGAAAGCATTTGTAAAAGATCCTACTATACCACCAGAACATGGAACTTCATCTCCTAATTCTTTAACTAAATATTTCATAGCTTCTACATGTACTGGTAATCTCCCATCTTTATAAGGATCTGCAGGCTTTAACCTATCCACATCCTTATAATCTTCTATAGCAGGTCCTACAATATCTGCTGTATAGTCCTCTGGAAGTTTTACTTTGGCACCCATAGCTTCTGCCCAAGTAAAAAGATCTGTAAAAACTCGTACCCCATCATAACCAAATTTACGATAAGCAGCTATTTGTGCCTTAGCTAAAGTCTTTCCATCTGTATTAAATTCAGAAATTTTACACCCATAGATTCTAGCAACTCCGTTTGCTATATTGGGATTACAAGGCAATCTATCTACATCTAAGCCTTTACTTAATGCCATGGCTCTTTCCATTGGAGTCATACTATCTTTCAACATTACATATCCCTCCATATGTCATTTCTATAAAAACTCTATAGACCAAAGAGTAGAATTTTTCAGTTCCAAAGCTGTTCTTTTAATACAATTGTGGCCTATAATATTTATGTCTCTTCTGTTTTCTAAAATATAATCTATAGCTTCACCATAGGTTATCCTATTTTTAAATTTAATAGGATAGGATTTAACAAAGCCCATATTCTGAAAAGTTGTAGATGTCTTTCCACAAATATGCATTATACTCTCCCCTAATTCCCTCTCCATATGTTTTAATATATTATAGGTAGATTTCCCGCTAAATTCCTTATATACTTTGGGTCCAACAATATCTTTAGATCCCGCTGGGTCTCCATAGGATATTATCTTTGCTCCTCTCTCTATTCCTTCTTTTATATATTTTACAATATTGTCTTCTGTAAGTTTTAAAAGTTCATAAACCATTTCTTTGTTCTTTCTTATGGCCTTATAAAATACTCTTGAATCTAATAAAGAAGTTATGATAGTAAAAGGTCCTTCCACATTTAAAACTACAGTTTCTCCTTTTGAATTTAATATTTCTACAGCTTTTAAAACTTCATTTATTCTTTTTTTAGTCAAATCCATTTCTCCAATTTTTATCAATTCATGTATAGAATTGAAAGCATAACTTTTCACCCTAGGACCTGTTTTAGCATCTCCTAGTTTAATATTTCCACCTAATGCTTCTGCCTCTACAGTATTACAAAAAGGTATCCTACATAAAGTGTCTTTTCTATATTCTTTTAATTCTTCTGATAGAGCTACCATATATTTAGCTTCAGTATGAACTTCTGGAAAATTAAGTCCTGTTTTTGTTACTATACTCTCAGGTATTTCTTCCGTTCTGTCTCCTACACATTTAAAATCTATAATTTCACTCATTTTATCACCTATCTATATTAGTTAAAAACATTTTTATTTCCTATTTATCCAAAAGTCAAGCATTTAGTAAATAGCTTTTCATAACCTTCCTTTGTAGACAATTCAAAATACTCTATATCCTTAGCTAAATCCTCCATTTCCTTTCTTACATCCTTGGACAATAAACACATCACAGCTCCAGTCTTAGAGGAGTTCCCTATATAATTTATCCTATCATTTAGGCTTTCTGGTATGATTCCAACACCAGTCAAACTACTTGTCTTTAAATGTCTTCCAAACTGTCCTGCTATAACTATACTGTCAATATCATCAATGTCCATACCCATAAAATCAATAAGAGAATAGAATCCAGAAGAAATAGCACCTTTAGCTAACTGGACTTGTCGAATATCCTCTTGGGTTATGGATATTATTTCATCTCCCTTTTTACATATAATAATTTTCCTCTTCTTGTCCTCTTCCATTATATGCTCCGCTAATACATGACGCCCTTCTCTTTCTAAATCCTCTTTTCTTTTCAATCTTCCAGACTTTTTTATAAGTTCTTTTTTATTAAGCTCAGCTATAGCTTCTAATATACCACTGCCACATATTCCTACAGGTTCTGCATCTCCAATTACTTGAAGTGCAACCCCCTCTTCATTAAACTGTATGCCTTCAATAGCTCCTTCTGCTGCTCTCATACCACAGCTTATATTTGCTCCCTCTAATGCTGGACCTGCTGCACAAGAACATGATGCTAATTTTCCTTCTTTGGACAATATCATTTCTCCATTTGTTCCAATATCAATGAAAAATACATTATCTTTAGTATGTTTCAAATTAGCCACTATAGCTCCAGCCACAATATCTGCACCAATAAAACTAGAAACTCCTGACAAACAGTACAATCTTCCAAACTGTGATATTTCAAGTCCAATACTTTTAGCCCATAAGTTTTTCTCTTTTGAGAAAACTGTAGCATAAGGGGATTTTCCTATAGTATTAGTACCAATTCCTAACAGCAAATGCATCATAGTAGCATTAGCTCCTACAGATACCTCATAGATATTTTGAATATCTATATCATTTTTATTGCATAGGTTTTCTAGTAGAGAGTTTATACAATCTACTATAACCTTTTGCAATAGATAGAGACCATTCCTCTTTCTTTTTACAAAATCTATACGGGATAGTACATCAAGACCATATTCTTTCTGAGGATTTATAGAAGTTTCTGTCGCAATTTCCTTACCAATATTTAAATCTATAAGGGATACAACTACTGTAGTAGTTCCAATATCTACTGCAGCACCATATAGCTTTTCTTTTGTATCTCCAGCTTCTATACCTATCAATTTATCTTCATAATATACTAAAGTGGCTTTTTCTTCTCTATATACATTGGCTAAAGCCTTTAAAAATTCAGTATTATCATAATATAACTTTCTACCTATGGATTTTTTTAAAACTTCCTCATAAGAAATATTGTTTTCCAGTGTAGGCTTTTCCAAAGTAATAACTTCTTTGTGAATAATAGGGTTCAACTCTATCTCAGGAATATAGCCATCTGATAGTGCTTTATAATTTTTTTCTTCTTCATATAAAAGTTTTACACATATATCACCCTTTGGATAAACAAAACAGCTAAGCCTTATACCTTTTCCTATTTCCTTTTTTGAAAGATGTTTTAGTTCCTCCTCTGTAGGCTTATCTAGATTCCCTTTAAATATCTGTACTTTGCATTTTCCACAATATCCTTTTCCTCCACAGGGACTTTCTATAATCTCTCCGCTGTCTTGCAATATATCAAGAAGGTTTTTGCCTTCTTGATAATTATAGAATATATCTTTGTTATATATTTCTAATATGCTCATAAATTTTTCACTCCATCTATGATAATTTCAAAATTATATTTTCTGATGCTGATTCTTTAGCAACCTCTACCATTGACTGTATATTCTCTAATTTAGTTCTCGGACCTATACCACAAGCTGGAGATAATATATTCACTCCACTTTTTATACAACCTCTAGAAAGATTTTTTATAATATCTGGAGAACTTTTTTCAAGGGCTAAAGTACTTACATTTCCCATAATAGCCTTATTATTTACATTGTTTGCTACTTCTTTCACATTAGCTATAGAATCAAAGCTTATAACATCACTGTCAAGAGAATTAAGTATTCCATATACACTTTTTAGTTTTCCACATATATGTATTATGGTTCCTCCTGGAGTATAGTTTTTAATTGCACTAACTATTTTGTTTAAATAAGGAGCGGCGAACTCTGCAAATAGTTTTGGTCCTAAAATTTCTCCTGTACCACTAGGATCTGAAATAGCTAATATATCTGCTCCAGCCTCTATCTCAGCCTTAGCAAAACATATAAGATTTTTCGTAACAAATTCCATAAATTCATGAGCCTCTTTAGGTTTCTTTCTAAGTTCTTTATAATAATCTACAGGCTCCATCAAAGAAGATGCTGTGCTTACAGGCCCTACCAAATTAGCTATAATAGGAACATCAGAATTTTTACTTTTAAGTATTTTTATAGCATCTAAAACTACTTTGGTTCTGCCTTTATTTAAATTTAATTCTTTAAGATTTTTCCACTCAGTAACAGAATTAATTGGATATTCTATAACTCTAGGTTCATTTATCTTGGTACCTAAACCTACAGTAGCTCCCATAGATTCTGCTTCTACAGTCATACAAAATGGTACTCCAAAATTTTCAAATCCTCCATTTTCACAAACTCCCATAGTAAGCTTCGCCATCATTTCTGCATCCCTATGAGCTTCTGGCCATTCCACCTTAGTAATATCCATAATATCTTCTATAATCATATTCATCATACCGCCAGGACAAATACAAGGAGGACGATCTATTTTTTCTCTTTTTATTGCACGAAATAACCTTTCCTTTTTAGATAATGACTTTATGGTCATAAAATTTTCCCCCTTAACTCAATTCATATTATTCATATCTACTAAAACTCATCAATTCTTCTAATTTTTCATCTGTAATTGGCCACCCAATCTCTCTAGCTGTATCTAGCATAGCATCAATATTTTCTATAGGAGTTTCTACTGGAAGTCCACATCCTGACATAATGCCATATCCTTTAGGAGATTTATATCCATCTTTTACACATTTAAGTGTAGCCTTTCTAACATCTTCTTTAGTACCTGCATACATTATTGAAGAAGGGTCAACATTGCCCATTATCTTTATTCTGTCTCCTACAGTTTCTGTACAATTTTTAAGGCTTGCAATATTATCTATACTTAAAGCTCCCACACCTATATCTACTATATCTTCCCATATATTATCTGTTTTCCCGCATATATGTATTGAAGTTCCAGATCCTTTAGACTTGATAAAATCTATAAATCTCTTTAAATACGGCTTTGAAAATTTCCTAAAATGCTTTGGACTTACTACAGTACAAGAAGACATAGGATCTGCAATACTTATACCTATTCCTTGTTTAATAGTAGCATCTGCAAATCTTATACAGTTTTCTAAAGAAATTTCACATAATTTATGAACTGATTCAGGATCTTTTATCATCATCTTCGTCATAGTTTCTACACCAATCAAAAAGAAAGCAGATGTAAAAGGTCCAACAACTAAAGCAGTACAAGGAACTTCATCTCCTATTTCATTCTGTACATATTTCATAGCTTCAATATGGATTGGTAATCTTCCATCTTTATATGGATCTATAGGCTCTAATTTATATATTTCTGAAATATCCTTTATGGCTGGCTCTAAAAGATCCACTGTTTCATCTTCTGGATATTTCATCTTAGCACCCATAGCTTCTGCAATAATAAAAAGATCAGTAAATACCTTTGCACTATCTCCGCCAAATCTTCTATGAGTTGCAATAACTGCATCTGCTAAAGTTCTAGCACTATAGTTAAACTCTGAAATCTTACATCCTAAAACTCTTGCAATACCATTAGATAGATTAGGATTGCATTGAATTCTATCTACATCTTCTCCTTTTGAAAGAGCAATAGCCCTCTCCATAGGTGTCATTTCATCTTTAAACAATGGCATTCATCTTCCCCCTTACCAGATCTTTAGCTAATCTTGCAGCCCTTGAAGCCTCAGGTGCATATCCATCTGCCCCTATTTTGTCTGCAAAATTTTGTGATATTGGCCCTCCTCCAACCATAACTACTACATCATCCCTCATACCTTCTTCCTTCAATAAATTAATAACTATTTCCATATTATCCATAGTAGTTGTCATTAAAGTTGAAAGACCAATTAATTTAGCTCCCAATTCTTTTGCCTTATTAATAAACTCATTAGGTGGCACATCTCTTCCTAAATCATATACTTCAAACCCTGTAGTTTCCAACATGATTTTAAATAGATTCTTTCCTATATCATGGGTATCTCCTTCCACTACTCCAACTACCGCTTTATATTTCTCATCAGTTTCATCATACTTTAAATGAGGTCTTAGAACATCCATACCTGCATACATAGCATCTGAACACATCAAAAGCTCCGGAATATAGTATTCCTCTTCTTCATAAAGCTTGCCTGCCTTATCCATCCCAATAGCTAGACCATTAGAAATACCTTCATATGGATCATATTTTCTCTCTATGAAATCGTTTGCAATATCTACAGCATTATCTTCGTCCATATCTACTACAGATTCAGCTAAATCCTTCAAAAGCTTTTCTTTTATATGGGACATAAATATCAACCCTCCATTTCAATTTTTAATTTAAATTGAATTTATTATTTTCTTATTTTCAATTAATATATTACATGTAAATAAAAAAAGTTTCCAATACTATTGCATTTTTCAATAATAGGACTTTCAACTATTGTTATTATATATAACAATAGTTAATTATTTATATTTTGCTTCAAAACAAAATAGGCTACCAGAGATTCTCTAGTAACCTATTCTTAATCATCACACAACTGTAAATATTATTCTTTAGAAACAATATCAGATTTTCCAAGCTTATTTTCACTTCAATAACTCCAACAGCTTCTCATCTATTAACTGCAATCCCAATTTAAATATATAGTTTTCCCCTTGAAATTTGTATGTCAAAGCTTGAAAATTTCCTATAATACTACATTATCATTTATCTTTTTCCTATATTCTTTAGTTAATAGAAAAGGTAAATAAAAAATGGCTGAAAATACCAGATTAATCAATACCACTTGCCATGTAAGTACAATATCTGTTCCAGTACCACCATAAAGAATATATATCAAGTTATTATTAAGAAAATGTATCATAGAAACTGACCATATATTCTTAGTCTTCATATATACAAAGCCCCAGAAAACTGAATAGGCGACGCAACCGACTAATTGATTTAAAACTGAATGAAAAGGAGTTTGGGGACTATAATAAAATAAATTTATTGGAAAATGCCATATTCCCCAAATCAACCCCAAAACAATTATTCCTTTACGCTTACCTAATCTCTCTTGAAGTGCAGGCTGAAGAAAATATCTCCAACCATATTCCTCTCCTAAAAACATTATAAAAGATAATGGAAAAGAAATGGGTAGAAAGAATAGTGAAATCCAGGTACTCATATTTCGGAAAGGGGATATAAATTCATCTAATTCTCCAAATAATAATGATGGAACGAAAATAGTACCTAAATAGAGAATGATAAATATAAAAACACATAAAATAGAATTTTTATAGTTTTTGTTGAATTTTAATCCAAATGACTCTAAACTCTCTTCCTTATCTACAACATACGCAACAATTAACACAATGCTTCCAATAGTTACCAAAATTTCTAATTGTGAAGAAGGATCTTGATGTAATATGCAAGTTTTCACCAATAAATAAATAATGGATATAACAGAAAAAAATATGTATGCACCATAAAATTCTTTAGGTACCTTCTTACGTGATTCTTTATTCAATAACAAAGCTGTCATTGCACCTAGTGCAGGATAATACATCTGTACCAAGGAATAACCGTCTACTAAATCCGAAGAATAGACTGATGACATGACCAAGCCCATTATAGTAGTTAATCCAAAGGTTACCACAAAAAATATAGTAAGATCTTTATTAGATATATTATATTTTTTCATCTACTCCTCTCCTTTCATTTTTTCTAATACTAGCTTAAAATTATTTTAAAAAACTCTTTAACGCTAAAATATAAACCTTTAGTCTAAAATATAATTAAACTGCTCTTTAAGAGAAGTGTTTTCTCTATAATTCTCATACAATTTAGCAACAGTTGCTTCATGATATGGAGCTACAAATATACCACCTAAACCAAAAAGTAATGAACCTAATAAATGCCAGCCTATAAAAGAAAGATCTAAAACAAATATTTCCCATTTTTCATCATTAGTCATTTCCTTACTGATTTTAATAGCGTCAGATAAGCTTATATAGGGATTTTCAGATAGAATATATGGTACCATCTTATATTCATAACCCTTTATTATACCAGGAATAACAAGCAGCAATGTCCATAATAATAAGTAAATATCCATCAGAAGAATTTTCCCTGCAATAGGTAACCACTCCCCATTTTTAAAGGTAGTAAATAACGTTCTAATCTTTGGTTCTCCTTTAAATCCTTCAATATAGAATCTCTTTTCTCCTACCTGCAACACATTTCCAAATATTATACTAACTATTATTTTAATAATCACCAATACAATAAAAGTTTCCAAAGTTACTCTAAATACAAAAGGATTTTTTAAGCCTTTATCTATGGAACTAAGTAGATTCTTAGTTGGGCTTATTCTAACTGTATAATATTCATGCTCAGAAAAAGTTCCTTCATCTTCATCATATCTAGTGCTACTTGTTGAACCATTGATGATACTTCCTGCGAGAAGGGCTGTAATCAAGCATACTACAAATGCCTTCCAATAATGTTTCTTTAAAAACTCCTTAGCTTTAATTTTTAAATCTTTTCTTGTCCACATATTCACGCCCCCATTCATAACTAATAATGTTAATATAAATATGTTAAATTTAAATTAGTTCTGTATACTATTCGACATAATACGTATATTTCCTTTTTATATATCTTAAATACTATTATAATTTATTCATTTTCTCTCTGTTTAGAATAAATACTTTCATTAATTTTTATTGGACAATATAAAAGAACCTTCTAAAAATAAAAGGTTCTTTTATATATTAAAATTCTATATTAAATCTTTATAATGCTTTCCTAAATTATCTGTAGCAATAATAGCATCAAATAGTTGTTCTGGAGTCACACCGCCAAGTATATGATGTATTGATTCGCCTTCTGCACAAGCTACTTTTGAAGCTTTCATTAATTTTTTCCCATCTATTTCCTTTGTCCCTACTTCTTCTAAAGTTATAGGTAATCCTACACTTAAACAAAAATCAATAACTTCTTCTATCTCTTCTGTTGGACTACCTTCTAAAACAAGCTGTACTAAAGTTCCAAATGCAACTAATCTTCCATGGGAAGTATATTCACATTCTTCAAGAACCGTAAATCCATTATATATTGAATGTGCTGCAGCAAGTCCACCATTTTCTGCTCCTACCCCACTTAAATAGGTTGCTGCTTCTACTATTTTTTCTACTGCTGGTGTTACTACCTTCTTCTCTACTGCTAGTAACGCCTCATAGCCGTACTCCAATAATGTTTCATAACAAAGTTTTGTTAGTGCAAATCCTGCTTGTGTTATACCTCCAAAAGCTAAACTTGGAGAATTTGATCTTAAACATGCTCTAGCTTCAAAATATGTTCCAAGAGCATCCCCCATGCCATCTACTAAAAATCTTGCAGGAGCATTTGCTACAACTGCTGTATCTACCATTACTACATCTGGATTAGTTGGGTAAAATAAGTACTCACTAAACTCTCCTTCATCTGTATATATAACAGAAAGAGCTGTACATGGAGCATCAGTTGCAGTTACTGTAGGAATTATAACAATTGGTAATTTCTCAAAATATGCAACTGCCTTTGCAGTATCTATAGTTTTTCCTCCACCTACACCTACTATAACATTGCTACCGTTTTCTTTAACTAAATCTCTAATTCTATTTATCTCACCTTTAGAACTTTCTCCATTAAATGTTTCAAAAACTAGTTTCACATCAGTTTCTTCAAAACTTTTTTCTATCTTTGGTCTAGTAACTTTCATAGCTGTTTTACTTGCAATAATATAAAAAGAATCTCCTAACATAGTAGTGTGATCCTTCATTTTTAATATTACATCTTTGTCTTGAACATATCGTGATGGTGCTCTCATTAGTTTTTCCATGGTATAATATCTCCTTTCATTTATACATTCTAAAAAATAATTCTTCATTAATTAAAATAAAATCTTATCTATACCTTAATTGTCAACGTTTGAAATAACTTTAACATATTTTACTATTTTGGTCAACCTTTGAATTAAAGCATATATATTGTCATCTTTCATATATATAGCAAAAATACTTATTTTAATATAGCAAAAATACTTATTTTAGAAAGTTTTTTATTATTTATATTATATTTCACCCTTTAATATTATGTAAACTTTTATATTTAAATACATATCCAATTACTTAAATTTATATGATAAATATAGCAAAAAAGCCATTAAAAGAATATTTTTTAATTATTTGCTAAAAATAAATATATATTTGAATATATAACTGATTTAGTTTATAATTTAAAAAAATAGTGAAAATAAGGAGGAATTTTTTTAAATGCAAAATATATATTTAATCTCCGATACACATTTTGGTCAAAGATTTGCTGTAAAATTTTTTAGAAGACCATTTAAAAATATAAAAGAAATGCATAAAGCGTTGATAAAAAACTGGAATGACAATATAGATGAAAATGACATAGTCCTTATATTAGGAGATTTTTATGGTGGAAATAAAATATTTTCTCACTTTCTTCTAAGAAAGTTAAATGGTGAAAAAATACTTGTAAAAGGTAATCATGACTTCAAATTTAGATTAAAAAGATTAATAGAAACAAAAAAAATTAAAATCTATAATAAAATAGAATTTTTCTTAGATGACTACCATTTTGTATTAACCCATAAACCTATTAAGAATATCCATGAACATACAATTAATATCCATGGACATCATCATAGAGTACTACTTCCTTCAAAATTTGAGCAAAACAAATACTTTAATGTAGCAGTTGATCATAATGATTATAAGCCAATATCTATTAAAAAAATAGTAGAGGATAAACTAGGTGCTTCAAATATAAATTTAGTAGATATTATTGAACAAATAAAATGTCCAAATGCAAATGTCCAGTATGCATTTGCTTAAATATATATAAAAAAGGTAACTGCCATATATAGTTACCTTTTTTATATAAAGCCTTTTTCTTTAAAAATTTTTTCACATATCCCATATTTATACCATTGACATTTACCACATATTTCTTTGAATCTTTCCTCACTAAAATTTTCTCTTAGCTTTTCTAATAATGTTTTATAATTATACTCTTCCATTTTTAAATCTAAAAGTTTTACAATTTTTCCATCTATAGATAATACTTTATCATTAGAACTACATTTAAATCCATTTATATTATTAGGACATTTAGTGCAAATATCATCATTCAAACCAACTATTTGTATAATTTGATTTTGATTTTCTTTTAAAGATTTTACTATAAAATCCATGTTCTCTATAAAATCTTTACTATATCCTTTTCCTATATATGCTTGCATACACATTAAATGATGAGGTCTTATTTTAAACATGTAATATATTCCTTCCTTTTATTGTAAGCTTTATTTTTGTTATAGTTTACATTAATTTTAATACTAATATTATATAAGAGTCAAGATATTAATATTACATTTAAATATCAAAGACCTTTTCTAATAAAATTCTCCTTCTATATTGCCCCTGATAAGTCTAAATCCAATTCTTTAACATTCCAATTATAATTAATAGAATTGAGATAATCTTTTATTCTTTTTGTGAAATTCATATCATCCTTCTTAACAATAGCCATTATAGTAGGTCCTGCACCGCTTAAATATACACCTAATGATCCTAATTCATAACATTTATTTAGAATTTCATCTACTTTAGGTATTAATTTCTTCCTATAGGGCTGATGTACTTTATCTCTTAGTGAGATTTTTAATAAATCAAATCTACCATTTGACAAAGCAGATAATAATAAAGATACTCTTCCTATATTGTATATAGCATCTTTATTATTAAAAGTTGAAGGCAACACTTCTCTAGATTTAGTAGTTGATAGAGTAAAATCAGGAATTAATGCTACAAATTTAATCTCGCTAGCTATGTCAATTTTGTTGTAGTATATATTTTTATCTTCCATAACTGATACTACAAGTCCTCCAAATAGTGCAGGAGCAATATTATCTGGATGCCCTTCTATTTCTGTAGCTATTTCTAATATTTCATCTTTTGACAAAGAAGCTTTAGCTAGTTCATTAGCACCCATAACCCCTCCTAAAATACATGCTGCACTACTTCCTAGTCCTCTAGAAATAGGTATATCAGTATCCATTTCTATTCTAATACCCTTAGTTTCGTATCCTATTTTATTAAATGTTTTTAACATTGAAGTATATACTAGATTTTTTTCATTAGCATAATAATTGTCACAACCCTCAATCTCCAAGCCTTTAGGTATTTCTTTAAATGAAAATGTATTATAAAGATTGAGAGCAAGACCTAAAGTGTCAAACCCTGGACCTAAATTTGCACTTGTAGCAGGTACTTTAACCTTAATCATCTATTCCACCTACTTCTAAAAATTTTTCAATTAAGTATTTCATATTCTCTT
The DNA here is from genome assembly GCF_024623155.1 of Anaerosalibacter massiliensis. NCBI lineage: Bacteria > Bacillati > Bacillota > Tissierellia > Tissierellales > Sporanaerobacteraceae > Anaerosalibacter > Anaerosalibacter massiliensis. The sequence continues at coordinate 290,061 of NZ_JANJZL010000004.1, read as the reverse complement.
TATTGCAGTTGTTTTCGTGAAGGACTTCTTTATTCTCAAGATTGGCTATAGCCCTTGGTATCTCAATATTTGTTTTGCCTGCTAATTCCTTTATTATGTTAAATTCATCTTTATTTTTTACATCTATGTCAATAGATGACGCTACCTTTGATCCAAACTTAAATGGACTGGCAGTTGAGGCAATTATAGTCTTTGTATCATCACAAGTTTCTAATTTGTATTTTTCATGTACATTATAAGCTACTGCAGTATGAGGATCTATTAGGTATTTATTTTTTACAAACATATTGTTAATTGAAAAACTCACCTGCTTTTCAGTTGAATAAGCCCCATAAAAATATTTTAAATTTAGATTATCTATTTTATAATATCCTTGCCTAGCAAGGTCATCCATTTTAGTTCTAATAAACATATCATCTTCTCCACTTATATGAAATAGAAGCCTTTCTAAATTACTAGATATTAGAATATCCATAGATGGAGATGAAGTTAAAATAAGCTCCCTTCTCTTATCATATATTCCAGTATTAATAAAATCAGTTAAAATATTATTTTCATTGGATGCACATATTAACTTATTTATTGGAAGTCCCATTTCCTTTGCATAATATGCCGCTAGAATATTTCCAAAATTACCTGTAGGTACTACAATATTTATTTTTTCATTATTTTTTATCTTTCCCTCTTTTAAAAGAGTTAAATATCCATAAAAATAATAAACAATTTGAGGAATTAATCTACCAATATTAATTGAATTGGCAGATGACAATATATAGTTGTTTTTATATAGAAGATTTGCAAAATCATTGTTGTTGAAAATCTCCTTTACTCCATTTTGAGCATCATCAAAATTGCCATTAATGCCTACTACAAAGGTATTAATTCCTTCCTGAGTAATCATCTGTCTTTTTTGTATTTCACTTACACCATCTTCAGGAAAAAATACTACTATTTTAATTCCATCAACATTGGCAAAACTTTCTAATGCTGCTTTACCTGTATCTCCAGAAGTAGCAGTCAATATAACTACTTCCTTATCTATCTTATTTATCCTTATGGCTTCTTTCAATAAATAAGGGAGTATAGATAATGCCATATCTTTAAATGCCAAAGTTGGTCCATGAAAAAGTTCAAGAAAAAATACATCTCCCACATTTACTAATGGTGCAATCTCTTTTTTACTAAATTTAATATCATATGCTTTGTCAATACAATTCTTAAGATCATTCGACTTAAAGTCTGTAAAAAATTTACTCATTATTATAAAAGCTAATTCTTTATAATTCATTTCTTTTAAATCCATAATATTATTTAATTTAGGTATATTAGTAGGAACAAATAGTCCCCCATCTTTTGAAATTCCCTGTATAATTGCTTCACTTGATGAAATAGAAACTGTTTTATTTCTAGTACTTGTATATTTCATATTAAGTATCATTCCTTTCACTATACTTAAAGTACTACTTTACTTAAGAATTCTAGCAATAAAATAGTTATTATTATCAATACCTAAGGATGATAACAATTCAACTATCTCTAGGTATTCAATTTCCTTAGTTATAATTGCAATATTATCCTTTTTAGATAACAATTCTTTGGAAATATTTTCAATACTTTTATAAATACTATCATTAGGTGATGAAATTCTTAAATAGTATTCATTTTTTAATTTCGTATTTAAATTTTTAAGCTTTCTTTTTCCTAGTGGATTTCCCTTTCTATAAGAACCCTTTATAATATCTATTACGTCACCTAAAACTGCATTAGCTGTTGGAAGCATGCCAGCCCCTAAGCCATAAAAATTTAATTCTCCCACATTATCTCCTCTAAATACTACAGAATTAAAGGCATTATTTACATTAGCAAAATAAGAATCTTCTTTTATTATTGTAGGTTGAACCAATGCAGTAAAACCATCTTCTAATTCTTTTACCTCACCAATTAATTTTATTGTGGACTCCTTCTTTTTAATTTGTTCAATATCAAATGGTATGATTTCACTTATACCTTCTAATAAGATATCATTCTCATTAATTTCTCCTTGAAATGCTAAAGTTCCCAATATTCTAAGTTTTCTCAAAGTATCATAACCTTTAACATCTGCTGTTGAATCTGCCTCTGCATATCCCATCTCTTGTGCTACTTCCAATACTTCTTCATAATCTAGTTCTTCATTAAACATTTCAGTTAAAATGTAATTACAAGTTCCATTTAAAATTCCTTCAACCTCTGTAATTTTATTAAGTGCTAACTCCTCCTTGAGAGATTTTAATATAGGAATACCTCCACCTACGCTGGCTTCATATAAAAATGCTAGATCTTTCTTAGCTGCTAAACTGGATAATTCCTCAAGATATTTTGATACTACAGCTTTATTTGCTGTAACAATATTTTTGCCAGATTCTAAAGCAGCCTTAATATATCTATATCCTTGTTCCAAATCTCCAGTTAATTCCACAACTATACTTATATCTTCATGATTTAATATTTCATCATAATCATATGTAATTATATTTTCTTCTAATTGTATTTTCCTTTTTTTATTTATATCTTTTACTAAAATTTTTTTTATTTTAATTTCTTCCCCAGTTAAAAATTTTAATTCTTCCTGTCTTTTTTCTAAAATTTCAACTACACCTGTTCCAACTGTTCCAAGTCCTAATAATCCAATCCTTATCATAAATTAACCTCCTACTACTAAATTAAATTTATTTAACTAATATTATTTCATTTATTAGCTAACTTTCAAAAGCTTCATATATAGCTGCTATAGCCATGTTAAAATCATCATTTTCAACCCCTATAATTATATTTAATTCACTTGAACCTTGAGTGATCATTCGAATATTAACTCCTTTATTGGCTAAAGCCATAAAAATTTTTCCTGATATTCCTTTAGTCCTTATCATTCCTCTTCCTACTACTGCAATAAGAGCCATATTAGGATAAGGTATTATTGAATCTGGACTACAATATATACTTATCTCTTCAATTACCTTTTCAAGTTTAGAATTTAATTGTGTATTTGAAATTATTAATGATACTGAATCTATACTTGAAGGCATGTGTTCAATTGATATATTATTTGTCTCTAATACAGTTAGCAATTTTCTGTAAAAATCTTTTTTCAAACTCATTAAAGTTTTCTCTATAGAAATCACAGTAAAATCTTTTTTACCCGCAATCCCAGTTATAGTTCCAGCATAGCTAATAGGAGACAAATCATCTACAATCATGGTTCCAGGCTCTTCTGGAAAATTTGTATTTTTAATATTTATAGATATACCTGCCTGTTTTACTGGAAAAATAGCTTCCTCATGAAGTACTGGAGCACCCATGTAAGAAAGTTCTCTAAGTTCCCTATATGTTATTACTTCAATAGGCTTAGGATTGTTTACTATTTTAGGGTCTGCTATAAGAAATCCTGATACATCCGTCCAATTTTCATAAAGCTTAGAATCTATTGCTCTAGCTATAATAGCCCCTGTTATATCAGATCCACCTCTAGAAAAAGTATTAATTTCACCATTTTCCCTAGCACCATAAAATCCGGGAATAACTGCTTGTCTAACATCATTCAATTTAGATTGTATATTTAATTGAGTAGCCTCTGAGTCAAATTGACCACCATTATCAAAAACAATCAAGTCTTTAGCATCTACAAATTCGAAATTCAAATAATGTGAAAGTATAATTGCATTTAAATATTCTCCTCGACTAGCTACATAATCCTTAGAAGCTCCATTTTTGATTTTTTCCTTTATATCTAATAAATTCTCATTTATATTAATATCCAAGCCAAGCTCTATACAGATATCTTCAAATCTTCTTTCAATAATCTCATATACCTCATCAAAATTAAGATTATGAGAAGCGAGTTGATAGCACATATATAGTAGGTCTGTAATCTTATGATCTTTCTCATCTCGTCTTCCAGGTGCAGAGGGTATTATATACCTTCTTCTAGTATCTGATTTTATAATATTCTTTACTTTAGCAAATTGTTTACTATCAGCTAAGGAACTGCCACCAAACTTCGATACAATTACATCTTTCAACTTCTACACCTCCTCATATATTTTTTATTCGGAATAATCTAAAAATACATAAAACTCAAAAATCTTAAGTTCCTTAGAAAATGGGTACAAAAAATACTCGCCCAAAAAGGACGAGCATTTATATTCTCGCATCCACCCAAATTTCACAGTTTCGCTTTAACGCAGCAAACGCATATCCCTAATAAAATAATTTCCTTCAGGATTGAGCTCATAGGTGGTTTTCAATCTAGTGTATCAAAGAAGTCTTTCAGCCGGTGAACTTCTATCTCTTTTGACCTTGCAAGATTTACTCGTCCTATTCATCGCTTTTCAATATTCTATATTTTATATTTAATTTTGTCAAGAGGTAAATAATTTATCTTTATTCTAATAATTCATAATTACTATTTATTATTGGCATATTTAAAGTGTTAAGGACCTTTTCCAATAAAATTCCTTCTCTTCTAGGGTATGTAAAACCAAAGCTTTCTCTAATACCAATATTAATAAATTTTACACTTCTGTCTAATGCTATAGGTAAACTATCTCCATTAAGTAAACTTCCTATAAAAACACTTGTAAACATATCTCCAGTACCAGGAAAATCTGCTGGAATATACTTACATCCTATCTTCCAAAATTTATGGTCATCCCTATCATATGCAAATACATCTATATTATCTGATATGTGAATATTTGGAATAGATGTTATAACTACTATTTTAGGCCCTATATTAGATAAATCTACCAACATCTTTTTAACCTTCTCTTCTTCAATATCTTTAGTATATTTCTGACCAAGTAAATAAGTAGCTTCTGTTAAATTGGGAGTAATTATATCTGCCTTTTTTATTAAATTTTTCATCTTATGAACCATATTCTCATCTATCGTAGAATAAAATTTTCCATCATCTCCCATGACAGGATCTACAACCACTATATTTGAATTATTTTTAAATTTTTTTACAAAATCTAAAATTATATCTGCTTGTTCTGGAGAACCTAAAAAGCCGCTATATATACAGTCAAATTCTATATTTTCTTTTTTCCAATGATTCATATAGTCTTCCATAGAATCTGTTAAATCTACAAAAGAAAAATCTTTAAATCCCCCAGTATGAGTTGACAAAACTGCTGTTGGAAAAGGACATACTTGAATACCCATATATGAAAGTATTGGTATAATTGATGTAAGTGAAGCTCTGCCAAATCCAGATAGATCATGAATGGCCGCAACTTTTTTTACAGGATTTTTCATAGATATTTCTCCTTTCATTTCAATCTATATGTATAATAATCTTTGTAATTTATCATTTCTATATTATTATCATTGGATAATTCTTTTAAAATTTCTTCTATATTTACTGTCCCTCTTTTATCTAAAAAAGATTTTATTTCAAATTGGTTCATGGGATGTCTTTTTATAATACTTAAAATTGCTTCATAGTCGTCTTCAACTTCACTATAAAATCCTTCAGATGCTAATTCATCTATGGAAATACCTCCTAATATTGATATAGCTTCTCTGATAGAATCCTTTAATGGTTGTTCCACAAATTTTTCAGCTGGTGGCCTTACAGGAGAATTGATATATAATCTATGATAATTTATTGTACTTAACAATTTTTTAAAATTTATAAAAAACTCTTTGTTATCATTAATATCCTTTATAATCATTGTTTCAATCCATAATTGACCACTATATTCTTTAGAAAATATTTTCAATCCTTCAACTATTTCATCAAATTTTATGCTTCCATATGGTCTATTAATTTTTCTAAACATTTCATCATTGCAAGCATCTAAAGATGGGAGTACTATATCCGCATTTTTTAAATCTTCTCTTACTGAATCATCAGACATTAAAGCTCCATTTGTTATAACTGCTACAGGCTTGTCCGTAAGAAGTTTTAACTCTTTAATCAAAATACCTAATTCAGAATACAATGTAGGTTCTCCCTCTCCTACAATTGTAACTACATCAAAATCAATATTATCTTTCAAATAGAGTTTAAATTCTTCAATTATTTCATTACAATTGAAATATTCTTCTCTCTTATTTATCATGCTTCTTGTTCTTCCTAGTTGACAATATATACAAGAATAATTGCAATGTCCTTCGGCTATAGGACTTATTCCAATAGAAAGCCCCATTCTCCTTGAAGGAACAGGACCAAAAACATATTTAAAATTTTTCAAATTTATCACCTCTAAAATTTAAAATAGCCGCTTCCGTTTCTATACCGATACGCTTTTAATTGTACCTTTACATCTATATTATATAGATACGTTTTTTTGTTGTCAATATTGATACATTTATATAATAAGAAAGAATCAAGGTTTTCCTTGATTCTTTCTTATTTGATTTTAAAAATAACATGGAAATTTATATCATTTATATTTTCAATCGTTTTATTATCATCGCTTTCTAGTGAAATATAATCAAATATAAACTTAATCTTTACTTTTTCATTTTCATCTTCAAATGTCATATTTTCAATGTTTATTTCACTACTATCGGAACTATTTTTATATTTATTGAATACAGCTTCAGCATATTCTTCTATATTTTTTTCATATATTATACTTCCACTATCACATATTTTTAATAGTTTACCATCCATATCATAACTAATTTCTTTTGAATCTCCAAATTTGACTGTATCATTTGTTAAACTATTCATATTTATTAAATAATCATAGCCATTTATTTCAATAGGCTTTTTAGATCCATTAGTAGTAAAATGAAAATATTCTCTTTTACCGTATATTGCATGAGTATAGGAAAATCCAAATATCTTTTCCATATCATCTATTTTAAAATTTTCGGGAAGATATTTTACATCATTTAAACTATGTTTATCTTTAAAATATGATAAAATCATACTAGTTTCTGTTCTGTTTTTTTCTGATATTTTAGTTTTAGATCTAACTATTTTCTCATCAATAAGCATATTATTTCTTATTAATATTTTTTCAAACCTTTTATTTTGACTATATTTGGATATTGAGAAACTACTCAATGGACCAAATACTGAATTTAAGGCTATTATTGAAAGAGAAATAGGAATTATAATATTTTTTAATTTCTTTGCAGTTGAAAAATATATCATAATCCCTAAAACCCATAATCCTAAGACAAATACAAAATATCTATTCTCAGTTATTCCATATTCTCTTATTCTAATTCCTATAGAAATAAACATCATAATCATTAGCGGAATAATTATTTTAGGAAACCAAAAAGTAAAAATTTTAGCCAATTTATTCTTGTTTACTAGTGGATAGATAAAAAATATAATTCCAACAGCTATAGTTGAGTACCATAATACAAGATGGGATACTAAACCTTCAGGCCAATTTCTAGTTACAAGTATCTTTATAAAATAAGCATATAATATAGCTGTATATATTGTAACTAATGGAATTATTATATACAATAATAATATTTTAAGAGCTTTTGGATATTCTGTTTTCGAAAAATCATAGTTATTATAAGGTATTTTTGCTAAAAACATAGATGGCATAAATACTACAAATACAAACAAAGACATATAATAATATATTTTTCCTTCTATATTGATTGAAAAAAGTCTATTTAAAGTAAATATTATAGCAGAAAATCCCAAATATAATACTATTGAATAAATAGCTACAATAAAAAAGCTTCCCAATACTTTTATAATATAATTTTCATAATGTTCTTTATTCCCAACCCATGGTATATATAAAAAACCTAGATATAAGAAGACATTCAATCCTATATATCTTATTATGCTTATAGTGCTAAAATCTTTCAATAGGTAAAAATAATATAACGCTAAAGCACCTATTCCAACAATATATATAAATACTTTATTCAATTTGTTTATTATATTCTTCTTTTCAAATATCAATTTAAAGCAAAGGGACAATGGTATTCCAAGGGCTATTATCATATCAATCCGTTGAATAGTTTTTAAAGTTTCTCTACTTAAGTTGGACTGATTTTCATTTGTAATAATGAGCATTATAACGAGAAGTACACACACTCCTATAGTTATAGGAAATCTTTTAACACTATTATATATAGATTTCACACTATCATTTACAAGAGTTTTAATTTTTATAACAATCAACTCCTCTCATTTTAATTTAATGCCTAATTTAGTTTATATTTTAATTGAGATAAGTCAATAATACAAGAAATAAATTTTAAAATAAAAGAACCTATGATAATAGACTTTTTTTTATTGTCTATTTCATAGGTTCCATTTTATAAAACCTAATAGGTTCTTTTATCATCTATTAAAGATTTATTTTTACCTCATATTTATTTTTTAATTCTTCAGTTTTGTCTAGATATTTTTCTTGTTGTTTCATAGCAACAATCTGTTGTGCAATTTGATCTTTAACCTCACTTAAGGCACTAGTACTTGCTTCTTTTTTATATTGAACCTTAATTATATGGTATCCAAATTGAGTCTTAACTGGTTCACTTAATTTATTTTCTTCAATACTAAAAGCTACCTCTTCAAATTCTGGCACCATTTTCCCTCTACTAAACTCTCCTAAATCTCCACCATTATTTTTTGAAGGACAGTTTGAATATTTCATAGCAGCTTCTTCAAAGGATAAACCATTCTTTATTTCCTCAATTATCTTTTTAGCTTTGTCTTCTTTATCAACTAGTATATGACTAGCTCTAGCTTTTTCTGGTACTTTAAATTGTTCCTTATTATCATCATAGAATTTAGCTACTTCTTCCTCTGTAGCAGATACATTAGATAAAAGTTTATTAACAGCATATTGTTTTAAAACAAATTCTTTAACTTTTTCTAATTCTTTCTTGAAAGTTTCTTCCTCTTGAAATTTATTTTCAACAGCATCTAAGTACATTAATTCTTGATTCACTAGCTCGTCTACTACTTTTTTCATACCATCTGGTGATTGAAATTGCATAGCAACTTGTGGTCCCAATCCATTTATAAAAGCTTGTACTTCTTGTTCTGTAATTTCCTTGCCATTTACTGTTGCTAATACTGTGTTTTCTCCCATAGTCTAGAATCTCCTTTATTATTTATTTGTGACTAAGTTTTACTGCATATAGAACGTATCATATAGGATTTTCATTGTCAACCGTTATTAAAATACTAGTCTTTTAATGCTATTTAATTATTTTCTTTAATTATTTCAAATATTATACTATCTTTATAATAAATAAAATCTTTGCTTCTGTTTTTTTCCAAATTTATCATATATTCTTCTAGCATTTTTTGTACCCTTTGCAACAGTATAAGTACTATTTGCTACATATCCTACTTTTCCTGATCTTTCAATATATACTTGTATCAATTCATCATCATAACTATTTTCATAATCCTTTATAACTTGAACTATTTTCCCCATCTTAAATATACCTATACCATGATAATAATTACCACCAACTATAATAATATAATCTGTCATTTTTAAATTTCTACAACTACCCTTTTTTAAAATCTATATAGTTAATTATATTTTTATATTGTAAACTATCTTTACTATATATTATATCTGCCTTACTTATTAATCTATACCATTTTTGGTATAGCATAAAAAAACCTTCTAACTTAAGTTTTAAAAGTAGAAGATTTTTTTATGCTTATTATTTGAATTTCACTCTAACCTTTAATATTTAACTATATTAATTTTTTCCATTACCACTGGCTCTATTGGTTTATCATTTACATCAGTGTCCACTTTTGCTATTTTATCTACTATATCCATTCCCTCAAAAACTTGACCAAATACTGTATGCCTTCCATCTAACCAATAAGTTCCCCCTACTTTTTCGTAGGTTTCTATTACAGAATCAGGATAGCCACTTTCTTCTCCTAATTTCTTCATTTGCTTTATAATATCTTTGTCTACATTGGAGTTTTGAACTATGAAAAATTGACTGCCATTTGTATTAGGTCCTCTATTTGCCATAGATAAAGCTCCTTTAAAATTCCTATAGTTCAAATCAAACTCATCCTCAAAGGGATTACCCCATATACTTTCTCCACCTATTCCAGTTCCTTCTGGATCTCCACCTTGAATCATAAAATCTTCAATAACCCTATGGAATATAACTCCATCATAATAGCCATTTTTTGCATGAGTCTTAAAATTTTCTACTGCCTTTGGTGCTACATTAGGAAAAAACTTTACTTTTATAGTCCCATAATTTGTTACTATTTCCCCTATTTCTTCTCCTTCTTTTGGCAATTCTGTGATTTGCATTTCTTCAACTCCCTATATTATATTTTCATTTAGTTAATAAAAACGTTCAATGCAATTAGATTCCTTTAAAAATAAATATTATAATGAAGCCATGTATATATTTAAAACATCCTCATATGCAAGAGGTTTAAAAGAACCTACTGTACCTTTATTATGGTCAACAGCAGCTTTAGCCATTTTATCTAAATTTTCTTTTCCAATTCCTACCTCTTCCAAAGTAGCTGGCAATCCTAGTGAATTAAAGTACTCTCTTGTTTTATCTATAGCTTCATTAGCTATGACATAATCATTTTTATTTCTGTCAATACCCCATATATTTATACCATACTCTACAAATTTATATACATTTTCATCATCTAAAACATGTCTCATCCAATTAGGATATAGTATTGCAAGACCTACTCCATGAGTAATATCATAATATGCACTTAATTCATGTTCAATAGCATGAACACTCCATTTAAAATCATTTCCCTTGCCATATCCTAAGAGTCCGTTAATTGCAAGGCTTGATGCCCACATTATATTACTCCTTGCCTCATAATTTTCTGGTTCATCTATAGCTATTTTTCCATATTTTATACAAGTTTTTAGAATTGCCTCTGCCATTCTATCTTGTAAATAAGCCTCTTTTGTTCTACTAAAATAAGATTCAAATACATGACTCATAATATCAGCTACTCCTGCAGCTGTCTGATTTTTTGGAACTGTAAATGTATATTCTGGATCTAGTATTGAAAATTTAGGAGCCATAGTTGGATGACCAACACTTAGCTTTTGATTAGTTTCCATATTAGTAATTACTGCACCAGCATCCATTTCTGAACCTGTAGCAGATAATGTAAGTACTGTACCTATAGGAAGAGAATTTTTAACTTTAGCTTTTCCAATTAAAAGATCCCAAGGATCTCCATCATAATAATAACCTGCTCCTATAACTTTTGCACAATCTATAGAACTTCCACCACCTATAGGTAAAATAAATTCTACTTCCTTTTCTTTACAAATTTTTATTCCTTCTCTTACACTTGTTATTCTAGGATTAGGATCTACATCTGCTAATTCCCAATAATCTATATTATTATCTTTTAGTATGTTAACTGCCTCATTATATATACCAGTCTTTTTAATACTTCCCTTTCCATAAACAATAAGAACTTTAGAACCGTATTTTTTTATTTCCCTACCTAAAACTTCTATTTGTCCTTTACCAAAAAATATTTTTGTTGGAATAGAATAATTAAAATTTAGCATCGTGCCAACTCCTTTCCAAATATTTAGCATAGTACCAATAATATATTACCCTTATTTGCATATCTAAAACTATAAATTAATAATTTATTATATATATTCTTTATCAGTTAGTATTTTCTCTTGCCAATTTTTCTTTTTGTAAATAAAAATTCCATATAAGCATATTATTAAATTGCTAAAACTCATTGAAAACCATATTCCTGTAGGTCCTATATTTGTAAAATGCTTAAATATAAGTATCATAGGAAGTCTTACAAACCAAAGTCTTCCTACCTCCATTGACATAGAATATTTAGTATGTCCTGACCCTTGAAATATACCTTGAAGTACACTGAATATTCCCATTAATGGCATAGATACTGAAATATATCTAAGATAATTAATACCTTGATATATAACCTCTTTATCATCTTTTGAACGTATGAAAAAATTAATTATTTCTTTATCCTTCCATAATATAAATATGACCCCTATAGTTGAAAAAAGTACTGTTAATCTTAATGATTTTTTAAATGCCTCTTTTACCCTGTCTAATTGATTAGCACCTATATTTTGCCCTACAATAGATGTTAATGCTGCTCCAATACCCATAGCAGGTTGTGATATAAGCGATGTAATCCTATTGACCATTCCAAAAGCAGCTATAGTAGCTGTTCCATAAGATGCTATAAAAGTATTGAGAACCATAAAGCCTAAAGCTGAACCAGATTGCCCAATGGAAGCAGGCAATGCAACATTTAAAATTCTTTTAATTATAAATTTATCAAATTTAAACTTTTTAAAACTTGGTCTAATCGTATTGGAACCTTTAAACATTATGTACATACTAGAAACGGCAAGAAAAACCCTTGAAATTATTGTTGCAATAGCAGCCCCTGCAATTCCCATATTAAAATTAAATATAAAAATAGGGTCCAATACTGTATTGATTATAGCACTAATACCACTAAGTACAGTTGGTAAAAGAGTATTTCCTTGAGCATTCATAATAGAATTAAAATTAAAAAACAAAAACATAAAAGATAAATCTAAAAAACTTAATTTTAAATATGTATTGCTATATTTAGCTAAATCACCTTTTCCTCCCATCAACTTAATTACAAGAGGTGTTATTATATATCCAATAATAGAAAAACAAATAGCAAATATTAAAGATACTATAATAAGCTGACTAGCATATTTATTAGCTTCTTCCTCTTTTGAAGCCCCAATTAATTGAGATAGTATAGATGTTCCAGCAACTGAAAGTCCAATACCTATAGATATAAACAGATATAATACTGGCCAAACAAAAGATGTAGAAGCAAATTGGACAGAACCTAATTTGCTTACCCACATTCCATCTACTACATTATAAAGGGTTTGAATTAAGTTATTAACCATAATAGGCAATGATAATGTTATAATTACCTTATACAATTCTCCACCAAGTATGAGATCTTTTCTTTTATCCTCTTTCATATAACTCCCCCATTTATAACTTATTTAGATACACGAAATAATATTTATATTATATCACTTTTAATAAAAAATTGCTTGAAAGTAATTGTATATTATAAAAAAACCTATTAAAGATAATAAAAACCACCTCAAATAATATGGAAAGTATGGCTGATAAAATAAATGTGGAACCATATGCAATCCACATAGTTCCATTAGCCTTATTATATGCTTTTACATCAGAAATTTCTTCCGTTTTAACTCTTGTTCCAGACCAAAAATGCATTGGAGTTTTCTTTTTTAATGCAAATATTCCAATCCCAATAAAAACTGTAGCACATATAAATGAAATTACTACCAATGGCATTGCAGTCCCCATATATAAACCCTCCTAATCTAGGAAAATTATATATTTTTTAAGCTATCTTCTATTATTCTTTTTAAATGGTTTTTCTCCTCTTCAGGTAAAAATGTAGCTTTTACTGAATTTTCCATAATTTTCATTATATCTTCAATGGAAAATCCTAATTCTTCTATTAAAAGACTATATTCTTTATCTAATGAAGTATTTGAAACAGTTGTATTATCAGTATTTACTGTTACTAATATGTCATTATTTAAAAATTCCCTTATAGGATATTCATCTATTGAGTTTACTGCCTTAGTTTGTAAATTACTTATAGGACACATTTCTAAAAATATATCTTTTTCTTTTAGCAATTTCATTATATTAGGATTTTTTATAGCTGCTATTCCATGGCCTATTCTTTGAGCATGTAAAAGTTCTACAGATTTAATTATATTTTCATCTCTTCCAGTTTCTCCCGCATGGACTGTTATATTGTATCCTTTTTCATAAGCTAAATCAAAAGCTTCCTTATGTTTCTCTGGTGGAAAACCTTCTTCTCCTCCAGCTAAATCTACTGCTACTACTCCTTTTCCAAGAAATTTCTCTCCCTTTTTAACTACCTCTATACTTTTATCCACACTCTCATACCTCATACATGCAAGTATAGCATTAGACAATATATTAAAATCTTTCTTAGCTCTTTCCATTCCTTTCAACACACTTTCTACAGCTTCATCAAAACTAAGACCTTTTTTCATAAAAAGGAATGGTGCAAATCTTATTTCTGCATATTTTACATTTTGTTTACTTAAATCCTCTAAAAGTTCATATGTAATCCTTTCTATATTTTCTTTACTTTGCATTATTTTCAATGGATAAGAAAACTTCTCTAAATACTCAACCAATGAATTGCATCCATCTTCTACCTTAACCATTTTCTCAAATTCTTCTAAAGATATATTTTCTAAATCTTTTTCTTCTAGCAATAATTCATACATAGTTTCTGGTCTTACACTCCCATCTAAATGACAATGTAGCTCAACTTTAGGAAGCTTTTTTAACATATCCCTCATAACTTCTCCTCCCATACTATTATATTTTATGAATAAGTTCTTTTACATAATACTTTTTTAATGTCTAAATATGAAATACTATCCGGAAGCTTTTCTTTAATAGGCTTTAAATAATCAGAGCCTACTTCATCAACTACTTCTAATATTTGACTTTCTAAATCTTCATCTACCATATCTGACCAGTTAATATCTTTTCCTTCTTTCTGACATTTAATTAAATGATTAAAAATTGTTTCTTCTATTAATCCTCTCTCCTTTGCAATTTCCTCTATTGATTTCCCCTCATTATATAATTTATAAGTTATTTCATGGCTTTTAATTTTATTTGTTTTTCTAGTATTTAATTCTGTAATGCTACTATTCCTAGTCTTCTTAGGTGCATCTGCCCCTGTTTCTTCCCTATATTTTAATACAGCATCTAGAAATATTTCTCCATATCTTTCATACTTTACATTTCCAATACCTTTCATAGAAAGCATTTCCTCTTTATTTTCTGGAAGATAGGCGCATATTTCTCTCAAAGTACTATCTGCAAATATAACATAGGGAGGAACATTCTTTTGCATTGCTATTTCCATACGAATACCTCTAAGTTCTTTAAATAACTCTCCATGTATAGTTAAATCTCTCTTAGGCAATTCTTCTCTCTTTTCTATTCTCTGATATACCTTTTTTTCTCCTTTCAATATTTCCATTGATTTAGGAGTCATTTGGACTACAGGAAATTTACTTCCTGTCACATGCAAATATCCATCTGCTATAAGAAGCAAAATCATATCTTTTATTCCCTTTTCAGTATATTCTTCCATAATTCCGTAAGTAGATACCTTATCTAATCCAAACTCTAAAATTCGCTTATCCTTTGAACCCATTAAAACTTTAGCAACCATAGTGGTACCGTATCTTTGATCCATTCTATATACACAGGATATAATCTTTTGTGCTTCTGTACTAATATCTTTTAACTCTCTATCATCTAAGCAATTACTACAAAAATTGCAATTATCCTTTCCATTTTCTTCACCAAAATAGTTTAAAAGTCTTTCTCTTAAACAATTTCTAGTATGACAATAATCTATCATATGTTGAAGATTTTTATAGGATATTTCTTTTCTCTTTGGATTGTAAGTACTTTGTTCAATAAGATATTTTTGTTTAAGTATATCCTGTGGAGAATATAAAAGAATACAATCACTTTTTTCTCCATCTCTTCCTGCACGACCAGCTTCTTGATAATAGGCTTCTATATTTTGCGGCATATTATGATGAATTACAAATCTAACATTAGATTTATCTATACCCATTCCAAAAGCATTTGTTGCAACTATAATTAAAATTTTATCATATATAAAATCTTCTTGAGTATTCTTTCTCTCTTCATTTGTCAATCCAGCATGGTATATACCTACATTAAAGCCTTTCTCTTTTAAAAAACTTCCTACACTCTCTACCTCTTTTCTAGTAGCACAATATATAATTCCTGACTCATCAGGACTATTTTCTAAATAATTAAGTATAAAGGCTTTTCTATCTGAAGATTTCTTTACTTCAAAATATAGATTAGGACGATCAAATCCTGTAATTATCTTTAATGGATTATCAAGCTTTAATATATTAGAAATATCCTCTACTATTTCTTCAGTAGCTGTAGCAGTAAAAGCACCTATAACTGGCCTATTCTCTAAGTTAGATATAAATTTAGGGATCTCTCTGTAACTAGGGCGAAAATCATGACCCCATTGACTAATGCAATGAGCTTCATCTACAGCAATTAAGGAAATATTTACTTTTCTAACAAATCTTAAAAACATTTCAGAATTAAGCCTTTCTGGTGCAATATATATAAGTTTATACTTACCTTTTAAACCTTCATCTATCCTTAAATTTTGTTCCTTTATAGATAATGTACTATTTATAAAAGTAGCAGAAATTCCAAATTCATTTAACGCATCTACCTGATCTTTCATTAAAGATATTAATGGAGAAATCACCAATGTAACTCCTTCTAATAATAGTGCTGGAATCTGATAGCATAATGATTTTCCCCCACTAGTAGGCATAATACCTAGTACATCTCTTCTATTTACTAAGCCATCTATTAGTTCCTTCTGTCCTTTTCTGAAATCTTCAAATCCAAAATATTCATGTAATACTGTCTCTGCTCTCATACAACTTTTCCTCCTTATAGCCTTGAACCACTACTTATACTTATTGTATCAAATAATAATGAATGTGAAAAATAGAAAATCGTCTATTTAAGTAAGAAAAACCTCAAAATAGACGATATTTATAATATTTATTTTATTAAATCAATTACCTGATCTGCATGATATGAACTCCTTACTAGTGGACCAGAAGCTACAAATTTAAAGCCCATTTTTAATGCCTTATTCTTATAATTTTCAAAAATGTCTGGATGGATATATTCAACAACTGGATGATGTTTTTTTGAAGGAGCAAGGTATTGTCCTATAGTCAATATATCACAATCTACTTTCCTTAAATCTTTAAATAAATCTATAACCTCTCCTTCCTTCTCTCCAAGTCCAACCATAATTCCTGACTTTGTCAATATATTCTTATCCATACTTTTTACATTTTCTAATAGTTTTAAAGATCTTTCATATATAGCCATAGGTCTTACCGTAGAATATAATTTTGGTATAGTTTCTACATTGTGGTTTATAACTTCAGGCTTAGATTCAACAACTTTAGATAGTGCTGTTTTATCTCCCTTAAAATCTGGTATAAGTACTTCTACAATTATACTTTCATTTAATTCTTTTATACTTTCTATTACCTTTGCAAAATGTTCAGCTCCACCATCAGGTAGATCATCTCTTGTTACAGATGTTATAACTACATACTTAAGTCCCAATTCTTTAACCGCATTAGCAACCTTTAAAGGTTCTTCTAAATCTACAACTTCTGGCTTTCCCGTTGTTACATTGCAAAAAGTACAGTTTCTAGTGCAATTACTTCCTAAAATCATAAAAGTAGCCGTTCTCTTGCTAAAACATTCCATAAGATTTGGACAATTAGCTTCTTTACATACAGTGTTTAGAGATAAACCCTTTACCAGATTATTTACATTATTTATCTCTCTATTTCCTCGTAGTTTTATATTTAACCATTCTGGCTTCCTACTTTCCATCTAAACGCCCCCTATTTTTAAAAGTAGAACCTAATATAGATACTAACATATAGGCTTATCTCATACAACACCACTATGTGTATAGCCTTTTATTACTTTGTATTAACTTGAATTTTTCTATTTTTTTCTACAATATTTAATATTACTAAAGATAATACACTACCTCCTATACTGCTTAAAATAAAAGGATATACAAAGAAAAGTACTGCTACTTCTTTTCCCATAATATATTTTGCTAGTGGAAAAGCTAAAAATCCTCCAAGTACTCCTGTTCCAAATACTTCTCCAACAGCTGAAATATATTTATTTTTAGTATATTTATAAAATAATCCAGCAATTAAAGCTCCAATCATGCTACCGGGAAAAGCTAAAAGACTTCCTGTCCCTAATATATTCCTTAAAAGAGATATAGAAAATGCTATACCTACACTATAGATTGGGCCTAATATGGTGGCAGATAAAACATTTATAACATGTTGAACTGGGAAACATTTTGATGCTCCTATTGGAATATATATTAAATTTCCAAGAGCTACTCCTATAGCCGTAAACATTCCAGCCATAGTCAACTTCTTAGTCTTTTTAGTTCCCAATTAAATCACCTTCATTTAAATTAATCATCATTTCTTAAAATATTTATGTCTTTTCCCTTCATTATTCTATTCATATTTCTCATTGAACACATTTTTCCACACATTGTACAGCTATCTTCATGCTCTGGAGTGGATTCTTTCCTATATCTTCTTGCCTTATCTTCATCTATAGCTAAACTAAACATTTTTTCCCAATCTAATTCTTGTCTTGCAATACTCATTTCTAAATCCCATTCTTTAGCACCAGATAATCCTTTAGCTATATCTCCTACATGAGCTGCAATCTTTGAAGCAATAATTCCTTCTTTCATATCATCTAAATCTGGAAGTCTTAAATGTTCTGCTGGTGTTACATAACATAGGAAGTCTGCTCCGCTACTTGCAGCTATTGCTCCACCGATAGCACTAGTTATATGATCGTATCCTGGAGCTATATCAGTAACTATTGGTCCCAGAACATAGAAAGGAGCACCATGACATATTTTTTTCTCAAGCAGCATATTTGCTTCTATTTCATTTATAGCTATATGTCCTGGGCCCTCTATCATAACTTGTACATTTTCTCTCCAAGCCCTTTTTGTTAGTTCTCCAAGGACTATAAGTTCTTCTATTTGTGGTCCATCTGTACCGTCTTCAATACATCCAGGTCTTAGTGCATCTCCAAGGCTTATAGTCATATCATACTTTTTACATATATCTAGAAGCTCATCAAAATATTCGTAGAATGGATTTTCCTTATTATTCAATTCCATCCAAGCATATAATAAAGAACCTCCCCTTGATACTATATTTGTAATTCTATTATTTTTTTTAAAAACTTCTGCTGTCCTTCTATTCATACCTGCATGGATTGTTACAAAATCCACTCCATCTTCTCCATGTTTTCTTACTACGTCTAGAAATTCTTCTGAAGTAATATCTTTTAATTCTTTATCATAAAATCCTACTGCATCATATACTGGAACAGTCCCTATCATAGATGAAGAGGCCTCAACTAATCTTCTTCTAAACTCTTCAGTTTTTCCAAAAGAACTTAAATCCATTATAGCTTCTACATTCATATCTATTGCATTTTTTACCTTCTCAAGTTCTTTATCTACATCAGGACAATCTCTAGAAATACCTAAATTTACATTTATCTTAGTTCTAAGCCCCTCTCCTATTCCTTCGGGAATTAATGAACTATGTTTTTTATTTGCAGGTATAACGATTTTTCCCTCGCCTATTTTCTTTCTTAAAATTTCTACATCAATATTCTCTTTTTCTGCCACTATCTCCATTTCCTTTGTTACAATACCTTTTTTAGCTGCATCCATTTGAGTAGTATACTCCATTTAAAATTCCCCCTTATTATTTTTTTATTTCTTCAGAAGATATACTTTCTTGACTTTTATATAAAAATGCCTTTTTCTCTAGTTCATATACTCTGAACCTTAGTTGTTCATAGAGTTTTGACTCTTCATAATATTCTATAACCTTTAGACATTCTTCAATACTTCTTAAACCTTCTTCTGCTCTTTTAAAATTAGATATAAGTAAACTTTCTATGTTACTTTTCTTATCTAAATCCTTTTCTCTTGATGCATCAAGGCCTATATCTGTTAAAGAACCTCTGTCTTTAAACAATTGAGTATTTGAAAAACTCTTCCTCACTAAATGCCTTATCTCCCTTGCTTCTCTTGATATTTCTTTGTTTTCAAATATAAATCTTTCTATATCTTCTATAACTCTAAGTCCTTCTGATACCCTGTTTATATTTGCATCTATTATCCTATAGATACTCAATATACATATAACCCCCTTTCAAAAAACAAAAAGCTATACACTTCCAACAGAAGCATATAGCTAAGTATCAAAATAAGCATAAAAAAACAAGTCCCTCCGCTGGAATTACCCAAATCAGGTTCTTAGGGTCAGGAATAACATTCCTATCTCAGCCTATTATATAAGCCCCCCTTTAAATTTCTATTCAATTTTATAATATGATTTCTTTCCTATATATTTATCATATCACTTTTTAGTATTAACTGAAGCTTCCACCGCTAAAACCGATGGAGTTCCTGAGGAACTATATAGATTTCTTTAATACTGTCAATATATCTATATAGCTACAACATATTAAAACTATCTATTTTCCCTAAGATTTTCACTAACTATGCACGTTCCAATGGACCACATTAGCATCAGCATAAGGCCCGCTTCAAAGCCTTTCGTTAACTACAACATATCACAACTAGAAACAAAATGCAAGTTTTACATACACAAAAGCCTAATCATCCTATGTCTTGAAACATAGGATGATTAGGCTTAGCTTCTATAAAATTAGCTTTATATTTCATGTGATATATTTCCTATATCCGAATATATTATAAAGATATAGATAATGTGATTGGAGATATGTATATGATTAATAAAATTGTAATATTTATAATAATTTTAATTTCAGCTACAGCAAAAAACAAGTATATGACATTTGCTGCAATTGTCATTCTATTATTATCATTTTTAAATAATAGATATTTAAATAGTCTAATTAAAAATCACTTTCTAAATATTGGAATGACCTTTCTAATGATTTGGATGCTATCCTCTTTATTAAATGGAAAAAACACCTTAAACTTACTGAATATAGAGAAATTTTTAAATATAAATGGAATTGTATCTTTTATAGTTGGTTTTTTCGTAGTTATAATTGCATCAAAAGGATTAACCTTTCTAAATGAAGACCCTTCTGCATTAATAGGTGTAGTAGCAGGCTCTATTATTGGAGTGACTTTTTTTAATGGAATACCCGTAGGTACTTTAACTGCCTCTGGTATAGCTTTTTTAATTATTAAATTAATTAAACATTAACATTTTTCGCTATGTAACATAGTCTATAGTAGGATTTAAATTCCCTATTCCTGATCAGGAGGTGTATTATAATGACAAATAAAGATTGTGGTTGGAATGGAATGATAAACTGCCCAGACACTTCATTACTATTCTTCTTCTTATTATTGGTAGTTATCTTCTGTGATTTTTGTAAAGACTGCTAGTATTAAAATGATCAAATAAACTTAAATATAGTGTAGTAAATAACGGATAGATAATTTGATATTTTATCTATCCGTTATTTTTTTATATCAAAAATAGTCAATATTATATGTAAATGATATTGATTATCATTTACATATATGTTATTATAGAGTATATAAATATTGGTCTTAAATTATCGCGGCAAATATAATTTTGGAGATGATAATTTGGCAAATATGCAATATCCTAGATTTAAACAATGTAGAAGACTAGGACTAAATGTATGTGGTCATCCAAAGGCTATGGATAGAGCTCACAAAGGTACTTCTAGGTCAGATAAAAAGCTTTCAAATTATGGAATGCAATTATTAGAAAAGCAAAGACTACGTGCTTATTATGGAGTAATGGAAAAACAATTTGTAAAGTATGTAAGAGAAGCAAAAAAGAAGAAAGAACAAACTGGTCATGCTTTAGTTAAAATATTAGAGTCTAGATTGGATAATTTAGTATACAGATTAGGATTTGCCTCTTCTATAAGGCAAGCAAGACAAATGGTAGTTCATGGTCATATATTATTAAATGGCAAGAAAGTGGACATACCTTCTTATAGAGTTAAAACTGGAGATACTATTTCTTTAAAGGAAAAATCACAAAATGTAGAACTCTTTAAGGAAAATTTCTATTCTAACTTTCTTATTAGCTATCCTTATTTAGACAAAGATAAAAATATTTTCTCTGGTAAATATGTAAGATATCCCAATAGAGATGAAGTACCTATTGAAATAGATGACCAATTAGTAGTTGAATATTATTCAAAACTTATATAACGATAAAAAGGCATTTGAAATTTCAAATGCCTTTATTTTTTTATTGAAATACCAAAAAATACTATAATAAGTAATAATAAAGTAATTTTTTTCATATGATTATAATAAGATATCATTTTAGTAAAGTTTAAATATAAACTTTAAACAAGCTCAAAATATCTTCTTATCCATATTTCTTTTATCTAAAAATCTTTACTTACCATAGTCAAAAATCCAATTAATTCTATCTACAGGAGGTGAGTAAAATGACAAATCTAGAAAATATCTTAAGTTTTTTAACTATTCTACTTAACTTCCTAATCCAATTAATAAAGTTTGAAAATGCAAAAATCAGTAAGAACTCTTCCAAAAAGAAGAGTTCTAGAAGAAAGAGAAAAGCTTGATTTATAGGGGAGTTGCCTCTCCCCTATAAAGCCTCTCAATTTATATTATATCATTTAAAAAGAATTTTATGACATAAATTTTAGTTGATTTAAATTTTCATGTCATGATATTTCCCAATACCTTGACCAAATACTAAAAACATAGTATATTATTATTAAATGGGGACATAGTTCAGTGGGAGAATGTTTGACTGGCAGTCAAAAGGTCAGGGGTTCAAATCCCCTTGTCTCCACCAATATAAGTCCATAACATAACCTATCTTTTTATCCTAATACCATTTCTCATAAATTCAATTTGTCTTTCTTTTAATAGTCTTCCTACGGCTCTTTTAAATGCACTTTTACTCATATTTAATTCTCTTCTTATTTTCTCTGGTGAACTATTATCATTCAATTCTAGTTCTCCTTTGTTACTTTTTAACTTTTTTAAAATTTTATTTGCATCTCTGTCCATTTGTTTATATGATTTTTTTCTTAAACTTAAGTTTAACTTTCCATCTATTCTTACTCTAGTAACTCTTACTTGTACTTCATCACCAATTCTATATACGCCATATAGCTCATCTTTGGGAATTAGTCCATCATATTTGTTATCAATAGCTACAAAAGCTCCCATATCATGATTTATAGCATAAATAGTCCCTTTAACCTTATCATTTTCTTTATAAGGAGATTTATTACTTAATATATTTTTAATCTTCATAGTAGCACATGGCCTATTACTTTTATCTAAATACACTCCAACTAAATATTCTCTTCCTTTTTCAATTTTTCCTATTTGCTCAGTAAAAGGAAGAAATAGGTCTTTCTCAATACCCCAGTCTAAAAATGCACCTACTTTTGTATTTTGAACTACTCTAAGAATGCCCATTCCGCCAACAGTTATCTTTGGCTTCTTTGTTGTAGCTAATATTTCATTTTTAGAACCTTTATATATAAAGACTTCTAATATATCTCCTTTCTTAATATCTTTTGGTACTTCCTTTCTAGAAAGAAATGCATTATCTTCATTCTGTCCATCTCTAGTATTTAAGTATACTCCTGACTGTGCTGTTTTTATCACTTCTAATTTCTGTATTTTTCCGATTTCTATCATAATTCACCTTCTCTTCTCTCTATACTACTATAAAGTATTACATATTATAAAAAAATTATCAATATATTTATTTCCTGTGCATCCTTTTAGAATAGTCTATTATTTTTCTTTCATATTCTTCATTCATTAATGGAGATAAGAGCAAGAAATCTGCTGTAGCTTGGTTTGTTGCAACAGGTATATCATACAACACTGCAATACGGAGCAATGCTTTTACATCTGGATCATGAGGTTGAGCTGTTAATGGATCCCAAAAGAAAATCATAAAATCTATGTCTCCCTCAACAATACGACAACCTATTTGTTGATCTCCTCCTAATGGTCCACTATTAAAAGCTTTAACAGGCAGATGGACTGCTTCATTAATCATTCTCGCAGTAGTTCCAGTTCCACATAAAAGATGTTTCCCAAGTTTATCCTTATTTATTCTTACCCACTTAATTAAATCCTCTTTTCTATTGTCATGAGCAACTAAAGCTATATGTTTTTGTTTCTCCATATTAACTAATTTAAAATCATTATCTCTATCCATTTTTGACCTCCTTAATTTTAAAAGCGTCTAAAATTATTATACTATATAATTAAATATATTTTGGAAATTTCTCTTCTTGTATTTAGTTTATTAATTTAAATTTAAATTTAAATTAATAAAGCATAGTAGACGATCTTTATACATATAATCTTATGAATACGTATTAGGAGGAACAGTATGATTATCTATATAAGACTTAAAAAATTAAGAATTGTCCTATTATGTACAATTATATCTATAGCTTGTATACTAGGATTTCATATGTGGAATAATCCTAAAAAAGTTTCAACTATAATTGCTACTGAAGATTTAGATATAAAGTTAGAGCAAATGTTTAATCTTAGAAATAAAGCCTTACTTGAGGGAAATACAGATATTTTATCTAATTTATATGACAAAGAAATAAGAAATGGCATATGGGCCTATGAACATGAGATTAAGAAAATGGAATATTTAAATAAATGGTCAAATAAACAATCTGTCCAATTTAAAAATATTGATTCTGAAGTTATTTTAAGAAATTTTAAAAAGAAAGAGGATAAAATTTCAGTAAATCTATTAGTTTCAACTGAATATGAATACATATATAAAAATAATACTAAAATAAATAATTCTTTTAGAATAGGCACGTATCATTCTCTAGATTTAGTTAAAGATAAAGATAAATACATTATTATAAGAGAATGGTACACAGACCCTTTTGCTGACTCTTTAAATTTAGATGAAATTAAAAGTGAAGAAATTAAGAATATTATTCAATCAGGAAATACTAAAGAGTTATCAAATATAGATGAAAGAAGAAAAAATGCAGTAGAATACGCAGATAAATATAGTGGTGCCGCTAGCCTGCCTAAATACGGCTTCCAATACAATCCTGAATATAGAGATTATAATAATGAAGGAGGAGATTGTACTAACTTCGCTTCTCAGGTATTCTATGAAGGAGGGAATTTTGAAAAAAACTCGACATGGAACTATCAAAAAGGTTCTGGAAGCAGCGCCTGGGTAAATGCCCAAGCCTTTCATAACTATATGGTTTATAGTGGTAGGGCCTCTATAATTAGCCAGGGTAATTACGATGAAGTTTTAAAACATTCTTATGAACTTTTACCTGGTGATTATATAGCTTATGAAAAAAAAGGAGAAATCGCCCATATATCTATTGTAACTGGGATAGATTCAAAAGGATATATTTTAGTAAACTCCCACAACTCTGATAGACATCGAGTACCTTGGGATTTAGGATGGAGTGATAAAGGAATTAAATTTCATTTAGCTCGTGTTAACTACTAAGCAATAGTTATCCTTGCTTTTCTACTACACTATTATTCTTTAATACTTGCTTTATTCTATTACCATCACCTAAGGAATCTAAGTACACAATCTCAGTAGGTTTTATTTTTATTATTTTTATATGATCTTTTTCATGTTCTATTTGATAGGGTTCTGGATGAATTTTTTTTGCTTCACTAAAAAGGTTTTCATCTTCCAGACTTGTAATAGCGTTGCCAAAAATTTGAACACCTTTTATTTGCCTATAATTGATATAGCTTGTATTTACAAGTAGACAAACATTTGGATTTTTAGCTATAGCTTTAAATTTATCTCCTCCTGCAGAAGCTATATATATGTCCATATCATTGCCTATAAAATACTGTACTGGACTACTTCTAGGAATATTATCCATGCAAGTTCCTAAGGAGCCTTCCTTATGTTCTTTTAAAAATTCTAGAATATGCTTTTTCAATTCTTGATAACTCATCTTTTTATTCATTTACTATAAACTCCCTTCATATAGTTAAAAATAACATACTTGTTTTATTTTTAACTATATGGATAAAAATATACTAGTTTATTTGAAGTTTATAATAAAAAAATAAAAAGCCAATAAATTAGATTTGGCTTTAACTCTCCAATTGTTACACCATTTTATTTTTTAATCTCTTTATATCTATCTCATGTCTTCCTATTACATCGTATATTGCCTCAAGCTTTTCATCAATATTATTTGACTTTCCCTTTATATATGCTATATCATTATCCATTTTATCATGCTCAGCCTTGTTTATCCTTGCATTATGCTCTAATGCTTTCAATATCAAATGATCCTCTTGTTGTTGCTTTTCAATAGATTTAACACTTTCATCAATAGTTTTTACTTCACCTGTAATTGTCTTTACTTCGTCTCTAACTGTTTTCACTTCATCCCTAACTATTTTTTTACTTCATTTAATATATTATTTAACAATTCTTTCTCCGTCACTTAAAATCACTTCCAATAGAATTTGAGCTTTAAGCATATATATTATGTACATTATATCATACTACATTTTTTATTTTAATTACAAAATTTATTTATACTATATAATCTTCCTTATAGTTTGGAAAAGAACTGGTTTCATTTCGTCTATACCTACAGGTTCTTCCAATATTATAGAACTATAACATACCGATCCTGTCAGTTCTAAAATCATAAATAATACCTTTCCAATATAGTCCCTAGATAACGAAGAATTCTTATATCCACTTTGAAACATAGAATATATTTCATGTATTTCTTCATAATCTTTATATGCTTTCTTAAAAATTCCCCAAGATAAATTTTTATGTATTAATTTCAACATAAGTCTGTCTTTCCTCAGATATTCAATAATATAGTCTATAAAATATAAAAGTTCATCTTCAAAATTATTAAATTCTTTTTCCTTAGTTTGCTTAATGGCTTCACTCAATACATAAGTACTCTTATCTAAAATTATTTTGTCTAATATATCATATTTATTTTTAAAATAAAGATAAAATGTTCCCTTTCCTACTCCTGCCTTTTTAACGATATCACTTATGGCTGTATTGTGTATACCTTTTGTAGTAAACAAATGATAAGCCGCATCATATAAAGAGTTCTCTTTTTGTTTTTTATTCTTTTCTATTTTTGACAATAGAAATCTACCTCCTCAGCTAAATTATCATTACTAATTTTATTCCCAAAACCTCGTCTACGAACAAAGCAAATGAACAAATAAGGCATCAACTAAGCTTATTATATAATATTTCTCAGTAAAATAGACATATCTTAAGTATTTTTTATAAAATAAACCTGAACATGGAATATATCCATTGTTCAGGTTTATTTTATAATCTATTCTCATTTAAAACTTTAGATAGGACTAAGGGATAGGTACCTGTCCCTTAATCCTTTATTTATACAGTCCACCTAAATTATCTGCCGCTAATATAGCAGAATATACATCTTCTACACTTACTTCAAAGGGCATATTATATATAGTTTCTCCTTCAGCACATGCAACTTCCGCTACTTTCATAATATCATCTTCCTTTGCTTTTACAATTCCCATATCTTCTAATGTCACAGGAAGACCTACTTCTAAGCAAAAACTAATTACTTCTTCTATTTCTTCTATTGGAGCATTTTCTAACACCAATTGTACAATAGTTCCAAAAGCCACCTTTTCTCCATGATATAGATGATGACCTTCTTCAAGTACAGTAAATCCATTATGGATTGCGTGAGCAGCAGCTAACCCACAACTTTCAAATCCTATTCCACTTAGATAAGTATTAGCTTCTATTATATTTTCTACTGCCTTTGTAGATGTTTTTCTTTCTACTGCTAACTTTGCCTTCAATCCATCATTTAGAAGTGTTTCATAACACAATTCTGCAATAGCAAAAGCAGCGTTGGTAGCTTTTCCGCCAGCCATAGTATCTCCATCAGACATAATACAAGCTCTTGCTTCAAAATATGTGGCTAGTGCATCTCCCATACCTGCAACTAATAATCTAGCAGGAGCTTTAGCCACTATAGATGTATCTACTAAAACTATCTCAGGATTTTTAGGTAATAGTAAATAATCACTAAATTCTCCTTCTTCAGTATATATTACAGATAATGCACTAGTAGGTGCATCTGTTGAAGCTATAGTAGGAACTATAACTACAGGAGTATTATTATAATATGCTACAGCTTTAGCTGTATCAAATACTTTTCCACCACCAACACCTATTACTACATTGCAATTATTCTTTTCCAATACTTCTCCAAGTCTATCTATTTCTTTCCTAGAACATTCCCCATTAAAAGACTCAAATACTAAATTAGCACTACTATTTTTAAAGCTTTCTTCAATTGTATCTCTGGTACGTTTTATCCCATTTTTACTAGCTAATACTAATATTTTATCCCCTAAAGAATGAATATGTTTATATAAATTTTTTAGTTCTCCATTACCTTGAATATATTTACTAGGAGATATAATTACTCTTGTCATTTCATCACCTCTTGCATATTTTATAGTTATATTACATTATATCATACCCTAAATAGATACACTTATAAACTATAATCTAAAATAAAAACATAAAAAATTCTAATTTGAATACTTTTAGCTCTTTAGGAAATAATAATAATATCTTTAAAAAGAAAGGAATATATTTATGGATCAAAAATTTGTTGTAGTAACCGATGAGAATTTTTCCCAGCCTATGTCTAGGGACGCTGCTATAAAAACTATAAAAGATTATGATAAAAAAGGTATTGTTGCATATATAGTATCTGAAGAAGAAGCTAAAAGAATAAAAACTCCAGAAAATTTCAATGAACCTAGATGGGAATAAAAACAAATCCAGATAAATTTTATCTGGATTTGTTTTTATAAAAATCTCCCTATTTTTTTAACTGGTATAGAAAAACTGTTTTCAAATTCTTCATATTTGTCTTCCTCTATAGATATTATGACACAAGTTGATGGTCCTGCAGATTTTTCAAGATCCAAATCTATACTTTCTTCTAATTCAAATTCAATATCATTAGTTTTAGCCATCTCCTTTAACTCATACAGTATTCCCTTTGAACCTACTGGAAGAATTTCTTTTATGTATTCTTTCTCCTTCAGTTCAGCAAGTTTAGAAATACTCATTATAGTTTTATTATTATCAGCTAATACTTCATCTCCTACTTTAGGTAATCCAACTACTGCAGAAATAAGACCAGCTTGGGTGCATGGTCTTATCCATTTTTTCTTATCTATTATTCCTATTATAGTTATACCCATTCCAGTTTGAATTACTGGAAAATTTTCTTCCGTACTTCCTGTAATTAAGTTGGAAGCATGAAAATCTAATGGTTTCAACGCTTTTTCTATACCATTTATTATTTTTTTACCTGTATCATTCATTTCTACAGATAATGTGTTTACAATAACAGCAGGTTCAGCCCCAAATGAAAGTATTTCCATCATTGCAACTTGAGTTGCATAATATCCTACAATCTCTGGTGAAGTTTTAACTATATCTTTTTCTTTATTACCTATACCCCCAGAAGAATCACAGGATATTACTAATACTTGATCACTACTCATATCTACTAATGTTAAATCTCTATATTTACTTATTTTCATATTCTTCTCCCTATTATAACACTCTTTTTTCTATTATCTTATAAACTACACAGGCTAGTACAATATTTACTACAGATGCCAATGACAATGGCCCTACCATAGCAGCAAAAAAAGTCTTCCCATTTAAAGGAAGCCCTAGCCATGTTGTAATAGGCATTAAAATCAATACTGCTACTATTCCATTTAATAATATGCCTACTATGGAGGCAATTATACTATTAAATTTTCTATACACTATTCCAAATATATAAGCAGATACTGCCATTTCTAACGTTATAACAATATGAATAGGAATTGTTAACAAAAATCCGCTTGTAGCCGCAGTAAGTAGATGCCCTAATCCTGCAACCAGTCCTCCATACACTGGTCCTAAAAATAATGCAGCAAAAAATCCTGCCATAGAATCAAGAGCTATACTTCCTTGTATTTTTATTAAAGACCCAATAAATGAAATAGCTATTAATATACTAGTATATACTAATTTAGATGTAGTACTTTTAATTTTTATGTTTTTAGAATTCATATTTCCTCTCCTTGCAAATCTATTAATTATCAATATATATTCTATCAATGAAATGCTTAATTATCAATAATTCATCACACTGTTTACAGAAAAGAATATAATAGACTATAAATATTTAGGAGGTTGTTATGTATAATCATATGTCTAATGATACTCACTTTCCTCATTTACCTATTTTAGGTCCTCATTCATTTAAGAAAATATTGCAATATATATAGCTATTGTAGGTAAAGCAACAGCAACTGAATTCTATTCACGTTTATTAGAAGAAGCTCCTAATAATCTACATCAAGAATTCATAAAACATGCTACGAAGATGAGTTGGAACATTTGCAATATTTCACAAAGTTATATTATTATTTTACTGGATAAATGCCTAAATATACCATAAAACCTGTCTAATATCCATATTACAAAGAAGGAATACTTATAGCTCTCAAAGATGAATTAGAGCATGCAACTCAATTTAGTACTTTATATAATATCTTATAGGGACAGGTTAAATAAACCTTGTCCCTACATCTAATCTCTATCATCCCATTTCTTTTTCACTCTATATATAGAACTTATAATCACAACTATCATGGGACCAACTACAACTCCTACAGGACCAAGTATTAGAGAACCCAATATTGTCGCAATAAAAGTATAAAGGGGTCTTACACCAATTTGATCTCCAACAATCTTAGGTTCAATGATTTGTCTTAATATAGTTAAGACAACATAAAGTATTGCTAAATAAATACCTGTATCTATATCTCCTTTTATAAAATTAACTATTGACCAAGGTACCATTACAAGTCCACTACCTACAACTGGCAATATGTCAAGAATTGCTATTATTAATGCAATGAGAATAGCCCATGGTATTTCTATAATTAGCAGTCCAATACTTATAATTATAAAAGTTATAGCCATAAGTATTAATTGAGATTTAATATATCCTTTAATGCCCTTGCCAGTATCATTTATTATTTCCATCATCATATCAAATATATTTTTCAATATATAATCTCCTTCCTAGAAGATTTTATTTCATACTTTTCTCAATACAATATAAAATACCCCTTGCTAATCTTTTCAAGCACTAATTTTAGTATAACATTTATTTATTATGAAGTATTATAAATATTTCATTACTATTATAAAAATATTCTCTATATATAAAATACTATTAAAAGTTAAACTTTAACTATTCAATTATAAAAGGTTGAATATATGTATTAAGTTTGGTATAGTATAGTCTAAATAATTTTAAAATTGCAAGAGGAGGAAATTATGTGGTCAAATCATTAAATAATTTAGTTGGACTATTAAATGAATTTTTATGGTCCTATGTCTTAATTGGACTTTTAATATCATTAGGAATTTATTTCACTCTTAAGACTAATTTTGTACAATTTAGATATTTTAAAGAAATGTTTAAATTATTATCTGAACAAACAGATACTGAACATGGTAAAAAGGGTATTTCACCTTTCCAAGCCTTCTCTATTAGTGCAGCATCTAGAATAGGTACAGGAAATATGGCTGGAGTTGCTTTGGCTATTGCTATAGGCGGCCCTGGCTCTGTGCTTTGGATGTGGATTATTGCACTTATTGGAAGCAGTTCAAGTTTTATTGAAAGTACCTTAGGACAAATTTACAAAGTAAAAGATGGTGATGAATTTAGAGGAGGTCCAGCTTATTATATTGAACAAGCTTTGAACAAGCGTTGGTTAGGAGTTCTTTTCTCAATACTAATAACTATTTCTTTTGGTTTTGTTTTCAACTCCGTTCAAGCAAATACTATATCAAGTGCTTTTGAACAAGCTTTTGGAATAAAAACATCTATAACAGGAATTGTTTTAGTTGTTCTTTCTGGAATAATCATTTTTGGTGGAATAAAAAGAATTGCTAATGTATCTTCAATTATAGTTCCCATTATGGCCTTGATTTATGTAGGTGTAGCTATATTTATAATGATAAAAAATATTACCTTTATACCTGAAATGATAAAAATGATATTTACAAATGCATTTGGTGTAAATCAAGCTCTTGGTGGAACTTTAGGTGGAGTTATGATGCAGGGTATAAAAAGAGGACTATTTTCTAATGAAGCTGGAATGGGAAGTGTTCCAAATGCAGCAGCAGCTGCAGATACAAGTCATCCTGTAAAACAAGGACTCATTCAAACTCTCGGGGTATTTACAGATACTCTTTTAGTATGTAGTGCTACTGCTTTTATTATACTTTTATCTGGTATTCATAACAATCCAGGAGATTTAACAGGAATTCAATTAACACAAGCTGCTGTATCATCACAAGTTGGTTCATGGGGAGATTCATTTATTGCTATTTCCATATTTTTATTTGCCTTCAGTTCTATTATAGGGAATTATTATTATGGTGAAACAAATATAGAGTTTATAAAATCCAGTAAATCTGCTCTTTTTATCTATAGAGTCATTGTACTATCTATGGTTATGTTAGGCTCTGTAGCTAAACTTTCTACTGTTTGGGATATGGCAGATCTTTTTATGGGGCTAATGGCTGTTATAAACTTAATTGTAATAGCTAAATTAGGTCCTATTGCTTATGAAGCATTAAAAGATTATACTAGGCAAAGAAAAGAAGGAAAAAATCCTGTTTTCAAGGCAAGTTCTATCCCTGAATTAGAAAATATAGAACAATGGAAGGATGAAATCTAAAAAATAGTCATTCCCTAGGGAATGACTATTTTTTTATGCTTTTTGTAAACTTTCCTTTTTATTGGTTTTCTTTATAAAATAGATTAACACTCCTATAGCCCCTATAAATCCTACTGGATATGAAATGCTAGAAGATAACTTAAATCCTTCTGGTGCCATCATTATATAAGTAATACTTACTCCTGTCATAAACGTAGCTGGTAAACTTGCCATCCAATGAGATTTCTTCATTTTGACTAAATATGCTGCTGAAGCCCATAGTACAATCATAGCTAAAGTTTGATTTGACCAAGCAAAATATCTCCATATAATATTGAAATCAATCCTTGTTAAAATAAATCCAATTGTAAATAAAGGTATAGCTATTGATAATCTGTTTTTTATTGGACCTTGATCATATTTAGCTGCATCTGCTATAGTTAATCTTGCACTTCTAAAAGCAGTATCTCCTGAAGTTATTGGAGCTGCTATTACTCCTAACATAGCTAATACTCCACCTACAGTTCCTAAAAGGGATTTAGAAACTGTATTTACAACTCCTGCTGGTCCTCCACCATTAGCCATTGCTTCACCTAATTGTGGAACACCACCAAAGAACGCCATAGCTGCTGCTGCCCAAATCATTGCAATTATCCCTTCTGCTATCATTGCACCATAAAATATCTTTCTACCTTCTTTTTCATTATCCAAACATCTTGCCATCATTGGAGACTGAGTAGCATGGAATCCACTTATAGCTCCACATGCAATTGTAACAAATAACATTGGCCATAATGGTAAACCGTCAGGATGTAAACTAGATAGTGTAAACTCTGGCAATGTATATCCCTCTATAATCAAGGCACCACCTATTCCAACTGCCATTATAAGTAATGCAAGTCCAAATACTGGATATAATTTTCCTATTATTTTATCAACTGGCAATATTGTAGCTAAAAAATAATATGCTAGTACAATTGCTAACCAAACGTTTGCATTTCCTAGTCCTAATGGCTTTAAATTTGCTAATAAATCAACTGGTCCCACCATAAATACTGTACCAACTAATATAAGAAGTACAACTGAAAACACTCTCATGACTTTTCTTGCACCTTCACCTAAATAAATACCGACAATTTCTGATATACTTTGTCCCTCATGTCTTAAAGAAAGCATACCTGAAAAGTAATCATGAACTCCTCCTGCAAATATACTACCAAAAGCTATCCACAAAAATGCTGCTGGTCCAAATAATGCTCCTTGAATAGCACCAAATATTGGTCCTAAGCCAGCAATATTAAGCAATTGGATTAAAAATACTCTTGGCCAACTCATAGGCACATAGTCAACACCATCATTTATTGCATTTGCAGGTGTTTGTCTATTTTCATCCACATCAAAAGTCTTGTCTACTAATTTACCATAAGTAAAATAACCTGCTATTAATATTATAATACCTAAAATAAAAAAAGACATTAAAAAACCTCCCTATAATTTATATCTTATACATTTATGATTATATACTTCTATTAATTATAAAGAGGTTTTTAAAGATAAGATGTCTTTTTTAGAGCTTGAAATGCAATATGGAAAGATATAATGCATATATTTTATTCTATGTTCATTATATTTTTAAATTCCTTTGATTGACTTCTACTTACTGGTATTTTGTCTTTAATATTTTTAAGTTTTAAATTGAAAGTTGAATTAAACCAAGGCTCAATAACTTCAATTAAATCTAAATTAACTAAGTAACTCTTATGACATCTAAAGAAATTTGCTCTATTTAATTTTCCAGAAAGTTCTCCTAGTGTATAATTTGTCTCAAATTTACCCTTTTCACTAAAAATAATTGTATTTTTATTTTCTATAGTAGCGTATATTATTTCCGTTGAATCTAAAGGTATTAATTTGCCATTGTCTGAAACAGATATTTTAGTTCCAGTTTCCCTTTCATTAGCCCTTAAATCTTGTATTAACTTATTAAGCTTACCTAGATAATTAGATTTTTCTATATTTGTATTATTAATAATTTTCTCCACGGTTTTAGATAATCTCTCTATTGAAATAGGCTTTAATATATAATCTATGGCATTTACTTCAAATGCCTTTAAAGCATATTCTTCATAGGCTGTTACAAATACTACAAATGGAATATGAAATTCTTTTAATATTTTACTTGCTACATCTATACCACTAATTTTAGGCATTTGTATATCTAAAAAAATTAAATCTGGTTTTAATTTTCTATTTAATTCTAATGCTTCTATTCCATGAGAAGCTTCTCCTACAATCTCAATTTCTTCAAAACTCTGCAATATATATACTAATTCTTCACGTGCAGGCAATTCATCATCTACAACTATGGATCGAATCATATAGCTTCCCTCCTTTGTTTCTTAGGAATTATCATTGTTACTTTAGTGCCTTTATTTAGTTTGCTATCTATTTTTAATCCATATTCTCTACCATATTTATTCCTCAATCTGTTATTTACATTAGTAAGCCCTATACTATCTAATTTATCTTCTTTAAATAAAGAAGATAATACTTCTGAACTCATCCCTACTCCATCATCTTTTACCACCAATTCTGTTTCCCATTCATTATCTATAGCTAATATCTCTACAGTGCCTCCTTCGATTTTTTCTAAAACACCGTGTTTTATAGCATTTTCCACTATTGGTTGCAATAGTAATGGAGGCAGTATACAGTCTATATCTTCAGGAATATTGTACACAATCTTTAATTTATCTCCAAATCTTGCCTTTTCTATCTCTAAATAAGAATTTATATGTTCTATTTCTCTGTGAAGCTCAACTTCCTCATTTCCCTCTTGTAAATTATTCCTAAAATAATTTCCTAAATGAATCAATAGTCTTCTGGCATTATCAGGTTGAGTACGTATTAAGGACACTATAGTATTTATAGCATTAAATAAAAAATGTGGATTTATTTGAGCCTGTAAAGCTTTCAATTCTGATTTGGCTAGTAATTCCGCTTGATAATCTATTTTGCTAAGCTCAATTTGAGTTGAAAATATTTGGGCTAATCCTAAAGCTAGTTCTCTTTCTACTTTAGTAATCGAATTTTCCTTTGTTTTATATAATTTTAATGTTCCGATAACCTTATTTCCTTCAGTTAATGGTACAATTATTGCAGATTTAAGACTACAACTACTATCTTCACAACCTATTTCCTCCTGTTTATTAGCCACCATGTATTTACCTTTTTTTATAGTTTCTCTGGTTAAATTAGTTTTTATTGAACTTCCAGAAAAATGATGATCCTCTCCAACTCCTACATGGGCTAATATTCTTTCAGTATTGCTAAAAGCAACTGCCTTAACATCAGTCATTTCTTTTATTATCATAGCAGTTTCATAGGCAGTATTTTCATTGAATCCCTTTCTAAAATACTTTAAAGTTTTATTAGCTATTCTTAAAGCTAATTGCGCTTGATAAGCTGCAGCCATTTCTAAATCCTTAAAAATACTATCAGTTATTGCAATAAAAACAGCTATTCCTATCCCATTTATAATTATCATCGGTATACCTATTATCTTGACTAAGCTTAAAGCTTTTAAATAAGGCTTTGCAAAAACTAATATTATTATCATTTGCAAAATTTCTGCTGCCATTCCTGAAATCAAAGCAAATAATAATTTATTATCATACTTTTCTATTTTCTTACTTAAAAAACCAGCCATAGCACCTTCTGTTATAGTAGACAGTGCACAAGAAAAAGCAGTAAAGCCACCTATATCTATTAAATACCTATGGCCTCCTGCTATCAATCCAGATAAAATGCCCACAAAAGGCCCTCCTAAAAGTCCTCCTACAAAAACACCAACTACCCTAGCATTGGCAATAGCACCTTTTATAGGTATTCCAGTATATGTGCCTACAATACCATAAATTCCAAATATAATGCCTAATAAAATCTTATCTTTAACACTTATATTTTGTTTTGAAACTAATTTTCTGAATAGATCTACTTTAGACATGAAAAAAGCTAATAAAATTATTATTCCTACTCTATTGATTAAACTTTTAAAAATTATAACTAACAATTTAATTCCTCCATCAAAACCTTAATATATTAAATTATATACCTAAAATAATTCCAAGTAAAATATAGGGACAGTTAAACAACTGTCCCTACATTATATTAGCTGTAAAAGAGGCGATAGCATGCCCATTATTCCTCCCAGAAGTGCACCAAGCCATGTTATAGCCTTTAATTCTTTATTAGCTATTTCAATTATTATTTTTTCTGCAAAAGCTACATCAAACTTATTTATTTCATCTTCTACAACTTTAGAAATATTCAATAGTTCAACGATATATGGTAATTTACTCTTCACAAAATTGTCAAAAATAGCCTTAGAAAAATTAGCAATACTTGTAACTGTAGATTTATCAACATTTTCAAATATATATGAAACAGGTTTGTTTATAATCATTTGAAAAATATCATGTACAATGGAAAGTGTCTTTTCATATAATACTTCTGAATTTGAAATAATTTCAATCTTATTCGATATTAAGTTTAATAAACTTTCTTTAATATCTGCTTCTGAATATTTTATTTTTCTCTCTACTATATCAAGTATTTTTGCCTGATTTTCCTTCTTAGAAATAGGAGACAATAGGGTAGATGAAATATTCAACATATCTTCATCATCAATTTTTGATGATATGTCTGAAAATATATTAGTTGCTTTCCACTCTAATAATTTATCAATTGAAGCCATAATAACTAATATAATATTTTCATCGTTTTCTCGATTATAAATATATTTTTCTATCTCATTAAATATCTTATCTGAAATTAATTCAGGCCTCATAAATATAGTTATTGCCCTACTTACATTTTGAGAAACAAATTCAGTAATTGACTCCTTAATTCTCATATTTACAGATGGTTCTTCAAATATGCCTCTCAACTCATTTATAATATCTTCCCTATTTTCATTGATATATTTTTTAAAAATATTAATAAAATCTTCTGGAATTATTTCATTTAATGTTCTTTCATCATTTGCCAATTCATCTATTTTTTTACTTATTAAATTTTTAAATGTTATTTTTACTTCTTCTGATGCAGATAGTTCATATATAAACAATTCTAACCTTTCGTCTATCACTTTATAAAAATCATCCATAGGACTATTTAAAACTTTCTCTTCTACTAAATTTAATATTTCATCTTTAAATTTTTGTTTTTTAAACTGAGAGTAAATAAAGTTTGCTAGTTTTTCCTCTATTATATTTAATGATTTATAATAGTTTCCATTTCCAATATTCATAGTAAAATCTTTTATTGATTTATTACTTTCTTTAAACTTGTTTATATTATGCTCTACCCATTCCCTTAGTTGATTGTTTATCTTATCACTGTATATAGCTTCTGTAACTATTTCAGGAGATAAAAGATATACACCTATTGTATCTCCTACACTCTTTGCTATTCTACTCTTTTCCTTGGGAATAAGACCTGGTGTAAATGGTATATGAAGACCTAAAAATTTTTTCTCTTCATAAGGTCTAAACAACATTTTTATAGCAAACCAATTAGTAATATACCCAATAATTGCCCCAACCAATATTGGTATTATAAATCTCATCCTTCCACCTCTTGTACTAATAATATTTTTTATTTGTTATTTATACAATTATCTAAACATTATAACATATTTTTCTTGATTGATGTAGGGACAAAGACTTTTAATTTATTTCTATATCCAAATATAGTTTAGTACAAGATAAACTATATACATTCCTGCTAAGAAAACTCCTTCTAATTTTGTAATTACTTGATTTTTATTTTTAGCAAAAATATGAAAAGCAACTAATATAATTAGCATAGTGGGTATTTGCAATTTATAAAAATTACTTGGTACTAATAAACCTTCCTTAGTTACTGCTGCTGCACTACCAGTAACAAATAATACATTTAGTATATCTGCACCAATAATATTTCCAACTGCTAATTCTCCATGACCTTTTTTTACAGCTGTAATAGCCGTAACTAACTCTGGTAGACTTGTACCAAAAGCTACTAAAGTGGCTGCAATGACACTTTGGGGAATTCCAATACGTATAGCTGTAATTTCTACACTTGGAATAAGTATTTTAGATGAAAAAATAACCAATGCTACACCTAATACTAATTTTATTAATTGTAAAGGTAAAGAACTTTCTTCTCCTTCAATTTCTGATGCAATTTCTCCGTTAAACTTTCTTGCCCAATAAATAGTCCCCACAATATAAAGAATTAATAATCCAATAAAAATAAAACCCATCCATTGAGTAATTCTCCCTTCAGGACCTTTAGATAAAAAGGGTAGACTAGCAATAGCTA
Source organism: Anaerosalibacter massiliensis (assembly GCF_024623155.1). Taxonomy (NCBI): domain Bacteria; kingdom Bacillati; phylum Bacillota; class Tissierellia; order Tissierellales; family Sporanaerobacteraceae; genus Anaerosalibacter; species Anaerosalibacter massiliensis. The sequence continues at coordinate 251,084 of NZ_JANJZL010000004.1, read as the reverse complement.
ATAATATACCAGAAATTAATTGTAAATTACCCTGACGATTAATAGTATCTTTATCTATTGACAATGTACCTACTAATGCTGCAATACCAATGATTAAACCTGTATTAGCAATAATTGAACCAATAGCATTTCCTAAAGCCAAATCTGGATTGCCTTTAATTGCTGCAAGTACTGAAACTGTTACCTCAGGTAATGTAGTTCCTAAACTTACAATAGTAGCACCAATAACCATTTTAGATATACCCCACCGAATGGATAATCCAACAGCTTCATTTACTAGAATATCAGCTCCTTTACCTAATATATATAAGCTAACCCCAATAATACTAAATAGGACTAATATTGAAGAATCATTAAGTATAGTATAAATTATCTCATCCATAATTTGTCTCCTTCCATTTTATATTTTAAAAAACTAAATAAATAAAAAGACTCTACAGTTTACTATTAATAATAAACTGTAGAGTCTCACTAAGCTAAATTAATTAGCCACCAAAGCCGGGATAATATCCGTAATGACGACTTTAGTTCCAAACTGGAAAGTTACTCCCTCTAGCATCAAGATTATATAACCTTTTAAAATAATTGTCAACAATATCCTTTTATCCTTAACATTAAATTCATCTACTAGTAATCTTTTCATCATCTAAAAAGTTAGTTCCTATGACACCACCTATAATCAAAATAGAACCAATGATATGATAATAAAAAATTTCTTCCTTTAGGAAAATAACTCCTGCAACAATAGAAATAACAGTTCCTAAGTTTCCAAAAACACTCATCTTAGATGCTTCAAGTTTTGAAAGTGCATAATTTGTAAGTAAGGATGTAACTAGTGTAGACAATACTCCTAGATATAGAATAGAAATTACAAAACTTATGTTTGTTAAAGGAATAAAAAATTCAGAAATACTTCCATCTACTATATGTTTTATAATAGAAAGTCCAGTGAAAAATATGAAGCTAATAGTGATCATAATATAACTAAGTTCAGTACTTGTAAAATCTTTAGTAAGTTTTCGTGCCATAATACTGTAACTTGAAAAAGAAAGAGCTGATAATACTAATAAAATAATTCCTTTAAAATTGGCTAAATCAATAGATGAACCTTTTTTTATCATAATATAGAGAACACCTAGAACCGATATAATAATAGATAGTTTTTGATATAAATTAGTTTTTTCTTTTAAAAAATAGGAAGCCAGAATCATAGTAAAAACAGGGGCTGAAGCGAGAATAATACCTGCCTCTGATGAAGTAGCATGCATTAGTCCAAAAGTTTGAAATCCAAAAAATAATAGGGGGTACAATAGTGCAAGAGGAATTATTTTTATAATTCTTTCTTTTGTATAGCTTGCTTTAACCCATTTAAATAATACTGGTATAGATATTGCTAAAAAAGATGCTATAAAACGATAGGCCAAAATATCAATAGGATTAGACGTGCTAAGAGCCACTTTAGTAAATAAAAAAGAAAGCCCTACTATCAACGCATATAATAATGCTGAGATATAAGCTAAACTTTTACTTTCCTTATCCACATTTTTCAACCTCCCTTCACTGCTTATATTTATATTATATTGTAAAAATCTGACTGTCAATACTGCCATCTAGATAAATAAAACAAATTATGCTAAAATATTTATAATATGATCTAAGATTATAAATAACTTTTAAAGTAGGGGTGCACTATGAATAATAAAATACGAGTAGGAATAGTTGGATATGGCAATTTAGGAAAAGGTGTAGAACTAGCACTTAAACAAAATAATGATTTTGTACTTAAGGGAATCTTCACTAGGAGAGATACATCCCTTATAAAAACAAATTCAAAAATTATTCATATTTCTGAAATACTGAATTATAAAGATGAGATAGATGTCATGATTCTTTGCGGTGGTTCCGCTAATGATCTGCCAGAACAATGTCCAATACTTGCAGCTTGTTTCAATACTATAGATGCTTATGATAACCATAGCAAAATACCCGATTATTTTAATATGGTGGATGATATTGCAAAAGAATCTAATAAGGTAAGTCTAATTTCTATAGGATGGGATCCAGGACTTTTTTCTATCAACCGTCTATTAGCCCAAGCTATCCTTCCAAAAGGTCAAGACTACACCTTCTGGGGTGAAGGAGTAAGTCAAGGTCATTCTGAAGCTATTCGAAAAATAAATGGTGTAAAATATGCAGTTCAATATACTATACCTATAAAAGATGCAATTGAAAAAGCAAGGTCTGGAAACAATCCACATCTTAAAACTAGAGAAAAACATAAAAGAACTTGTTATGTAGTACCTTTTGATTTTGATCATACTGATGCAATTGAAAAAGAAATAAAAACTATGCCAGATTATTTCCTTGACTATGATACCACAGTCCATTTTATCACAGAAGAAGATTTTGTGAAAAATCATTCTAAAATGCCTCATGGAGGTTTTGTTATTTCTACTGATATAAATGAAAATAATCATAGACAAAAAATGGAGTTTAATTTATCTTTAGATAATAATCCAGAGTTCACTGCTTCTGTACTGGTTGCTTTTGCTCGTGGAGTTTATAGATTGGCTTTGGAAGGTAAAAAAGGTGCTTTTTCCATTTTTGATATTCCTCTTTCATATATCTCTCCAAAATCTGGTAAGGAATTAAGAAAAGAATTATTATAATTGAAAATACAATAATTTTATGATAAGATATATAAAAAGTAAGTGGGCGATTGGCTCAGCTGGTTAGAGTGCCACGTTGACATCGTGGAGATCATTGGTTCGAATCCGATATCGCCCACCATTATATATATTTCAAATAAAAACTGTCCCTTTTTCTTCTCCGCTTTCTAATTTTTCTATTATATTATCTTTTTTTCCGTTTGCCACTATCATATTTATATCAAATTTATTTACAAGTCTTGCTGCCTTTAACTTAGTCGATATACCTCCTGTTCCAAAAGAACTAGACCTACCTATTGATATGTTTTTTTCTAGTTCATCAATATTATCTACTAACTCAATCAACTTAGCATCTTTGTGTTCTACAGGACTTTTATCATATATTCCATTTATATCACTTAAAATTATAAGTAGATCTGCATTCCATAATACAGTTGTTTGGGCAGCTAACATATCATTATCTCCTATTTTTATTTCTTCTACACAAACTGTATCATTTTCATTGACTATGGGTATAACATTTTCATCTAATAATGTAAATAATGTATTTCTTATATTCAAAGTTCTTGAACTATCATTAAAATCTTCTCTTGTTAGAAGTATCTGAGCTACATGCACATTATATTTATTGAAAATTATTCTATAAGAATCCATAAGCTCTACTTGACCTATTGCACATAGAGCCTGTTTATAGTTTACATCTTCTTTTCTTGACCATCTACATAAAGTAGATACCCCTGCAATTCTAGCTCCTGAAGAAACAATTACTACCTGTTTACCTTTATCTATTAAAGATTTTACTTGACTAGCTAAACTATCCAAAAATTTTTTATTTATAACTCCATCCTTACTAGTTATTGTACTACTTCCGATTTTTATAACTATTTTCTTGCTATTCTTTATTATATCCTGTTCCATATCAAATCCCTCTACTTTCTTATTTGTCCATCTCCTATTACTAAATATTTATATGTTATTAATTGTTCTAACCCAACTGGTCCTCTTGCATGAGTTTTTTGTGTGCTTATGCCCATTTCAGCACCAAATCCAAATTCTCCTCCATCAGTAAAACGGGTTGAGGCATTTACATATACTGTTGAGGCATCTACTTTTCTTAAAAACATTTGAGCATTAGTAAAATTTTCCGTTATTATAGCCTCTGAATGTTTAGTACCATAATTTTGTATATGTTCTATAGCTTCATCAATATCTTTAACAACCTTTACAGCTATAATATAATCTAAAAACTCCTCTTTCCAATCAGATTCTTTTGCTTCTTTAACTTCTATTATTTCCCTAGTTTTTGTACATCCTCTTATTTCAACTATGCTTTGTATTTTTTCAAAAACCATAGGTAAAAATTTATCTGCTATAGCCTCATGAACCAATAATGTTTCACAAGCATTGCATACTCCTACTCGTTGAGTTTTCGCATTGTTTACAATATTTAATGCCTTTTTTAAATTCGCATTTTTATCTACAAATACATGGCAATTTCCAATACCTGTTTCTAATATTGGCACTGAAGAATTTTTTACTACAAAATCTATTAACCCTTTTCCTCCTCTAGGAATGATTAAATCAATATATTCATTGGCCTTAAGCATATCGTAAACATGTTGCCTATCACTTTCTTCTATAAATTGTATTACTTCTTCTGAAATATTACTTGATTTTAGTCCTTCCTTTATTGCTTTTACAATGGCTTTGTTTGAATGAATAGCACTGGAACTTCCCCTTAGCATTATACAATTACCACTTTTAAGAGCCAAACTAAAAGCATCTACTGTCACATTAGGTCTTGATTCATATACTATACCTATAACTCCTAATGGTACAGTCATTTTAGATATAGTAAGCCCATTTTCTAAAGTCCATACCTTATCACTTTTCCATATAGGATCTGGTAGTTTAATCACTGTATTGATTCCTTCTATTATGCCATCTAATCTCTCATTATCTAATCTTAATCTGTCTATTAATCCAGATTTCATATTATTTTTTTTTTCTAATTCTATATCTTTAGCATTGTTTTCTAATATATCTTCTCTGTGATTTTCTAAACTTTCACTAACTTTTTTAAGAGCTATATTCTTATCTTCTGTAGAAGCCGTAGAAAATTCTTCTTCTGCTTTTTTCAATAAGATTCCTTTATTTAATACATAATTCATGCTTTTTCCCTCCTTTAACTCAATTTTCGATTATTTCTAATATTATATCAAATTTTTTTTGAATAGCAAGAACACATTTTTAAAAAATAATAAACTCAAATTATTATATAATAATTTGAGTTTATTTAACTATTCTTTAGCAGAATGGGCAATTCTACTAGCCGCTGCAGCTGCAATTGCAGCTACTAAATCATCTAAAAATGTATTTACTTCTTTTCCTTTAGATTCATCTAATTCTTTTATTATTCCTATTTTCTCCTTATCTAAATATCCATAGTTTGTTAAACCTATAGTTCCATAGACGTTTACAATAGATAGTGGAATAATTTCATCAATACCGTATAACCCTTCATCTGATTCAACTATACTTTGAAGTGGTTCAGGCAAAAGCTTTTTTTCAGCCAACTCATCTAAGGCTACCCCTGTTAAAATGGCATGGATTATTTCTCTTTTCTTTAGTACAGCCTCAACATTCTTTAGACAAGTTTCTAAAGTTAAATCTGGATAAAATCCTTCCTGAAGATGTAATACTATTTTTCCAATGTCTTCTAATTTCACACCTCTTTTTTCAAGCATCTCTATTGTCATTTCATTTAATTCATCCATATTATATTTTCCCATAACATACCTTCCTTCTTAAATACTAATAAAAATTTATATCCTTTAAAAACATATAATATATATAATTATATGTACCCAATAATATAAATAAACCATTAAAAAAATAGCCCCTTATTAAATCAAGGGCTATGCAATACTATTTTTCCTTCACCACAATATTGTCTTTATAACTGACACAATCACTAAATCCTCCTACATATGGTTTTGGTTCCAAGCCTGCTTCTTCCATAAATAGTTTACTGTTCCTGTTATACTTGAACTACAATGTACAGTTATATCCTTATACTTTTCTAATGGTGCATAATACTTCTTAATTTCTTTTAAAGACATTATCTTTCCATCTATTACTAAATTCATCTAAAGAAAATTTATTGCAGTAAGAATATGTCCAACTATATTTTCAAAAGGTTCAATTTTTCCAGCATATCTATCCTTAGATCTAGAATCAATTATAGCAATACTATCAGAATTAATTGCTATTTTTACATCATCTATATATGATACTATTTAACCATTTCTATCTAATAGTAAAGTATTAGATTTTTTATTCTCTATTATTTCAAAAGTTACCTCTAGACTATTATCAAGCTAAGTTTTAATGCCTCCTTGATTTTTCGTTTTTTCTATATTTCATACTATACCATAATTATTAAAAAATTTCTAAGCTAGAGTAAATATGTAACAAACTTTCTTTTATTCTTTATTAGTGTTACAATGGTATTTAGTTCTACAATTTAATATGAAAAGTGCTAGGGGTGCCTTATGGCTGAGAAAAGTTTTTATAACTTTACCCTTTGAACCTGATTCGGATAAACCCGACGTAGGAAAGCTAATCTAATTTTTAAAACCCTAAGCACTGTTATATATAACAGTGCTTTTTATATTGGAGGAAATTATGTATATTGATGCTCATAATCATTTAGATTTATATGGAGATAAGCTACATAAAACTATAAATATAATAAATAAAAAGAAAATAAAAACTCTTGCCTGTTCTATGGATGAAAAAAGTTATTTATTAGTTAAAAATTTGAGCAAAGAGAATTCCCTTATAGTTCCATGTTTTGGGATTCATCCTTGGAATGCTCATAAAAATTCTAATTATCTAGAGAGATTCGATACATATATAAAAGAAACTCCTATAATTGGAGAAATAGGTCTAGATTTTCATTGGGTTTTAGAAGATTATAAATATCCACATCAAATAAAAGTATTAGAGTATTTCTTTAAAAAAGCTAATGAATATAATAAAATTACTAATTTACACACTAAAGGTGCTGAATACGAAATACTAAAGCTCATTAAACAATATAACTTGAGAACTCCAATTATACATTGGTATAGTGGTCCTTTTGATATATTAAAAAAACTTTTAGATTACGGATGTTATTTTACTATAAGTGTAGATATTGGCTATTCTAAAATTACTGAAGAAATGGTGAAATATATTCCTATAGAAAGAATTTTAACAGAAACAGACGGACCTACTGCATTAAAATGGATAAATGGTAAATATGGGTATCCAGATTATATTATAAACATTGTAGAAAAAATCTCTACTCTTAAGAAGATTACTGGGGAAGAAGCAAAAGAAAAAATTTACAATAATTTTAAGCTTTTATTTAAATAAAAATGAAGGTAGGTGATTATCAATGAATAGTGCAAATGTAAGTATTCAAGTATTGCCAAATGTTCCAGAAGAAAAATTGTATCCTGTGGTAGATAAAGTTATAGAATATATAGATTCTACAGGAGTTAAATATGAAGTTGGACCTATGGAAACTACAATGGAAGGAGATTTGAATTTATTATTGGATATAGTTAAAAAATCACAGGAAATATGTATAAAAGAAGGTGCTGCAAGAGTTTGTTCTGTAATAAAAATTGATTATAAAGCTGAAGGAGTAACAATGGATGAAAAAATCTATAAATATAGATAAATTATACCCTATCCTAAGTATTGTAACTATAACTTTTATATGGCAAATAATAGTAGACTTAAATAATATACCTAAATATATATTACCATCTCCTGCAGATATATTTCTTGCTTTAAAGAGTGATTTTAATTTAATAATAACTCATACGAAAATCACTCTTTATGAATCTTTTGTAGGATTTTGTTTTTCAATAATATTAGCATTCATATTAGCTATAATGATGGATAGTTTTAAAATAATTAAAAAGCTTTTCTATCCCTTACTGGTTATATCTCAAACTATACCTACTATTGCCATAGCTCCCATCTTCATAATATGGTTTGGATTTGGAACCTTACCTAAGATAATCATGGTCATTATGACTTGTTTCTTCCCCATAGTAATAAGTTTAGTAGATGGCCTTGAAAAAATAGACAATGATTATCTTAGACTATTTAAAACTATGAATGCCTCAAAATTACAAACTTTCTATCATTTAAAACTACCCTATGCTATGGTTCACTTATTATCAGGAATAAAAATTGCAGCTACTTATATGATTATGTCTGCAGTAGTTAGTGAATGGTTAGGAGGAGAAAAAGGTATAGGGGTATATATGGTAAGAGCTAAAAATGCCTATGCTTTAGACAAAGTATTTGCTTCTATTTTAGTAATAATTATTGCAAGCATTTTAACTATATATACAATTGATTTCATTGGAAATAAATTAATACGTTGGAAATCAGAAGAGAAAGGAGTTTAACATTATGAAAAAAACAAAAATAATAGCATTAATAATTATTGCTATTATGATGATAGCAGTCTTTTCAGGTTGTTCTTCACAAGATAACGAAAATAAAAATGATGCAGAATTAGAAAAAACAAAAGTTATACTTGATTGGACCCCAAATACAAATCATACTGGTCTTTATGTTGCGTTAGAAAAGGGATATTATAAAGATGAAGGTTTAGATGTTGAAATAATTCAACCATCAGAGGGTTCTTCTACAACTTTAATTGCTACAGAAAATGGAGATTTTGGTGTAAGTTATCAAGAGGATGTTACCTATGCATTGACTAGTAAAGATCCTCTTCCTGTTAAAGCTATTGCTACAATAATACAAAATAATACATCAGGCTTTGCTTCTCCAAAAAGTAAAAATATAAAAACTATAAGGGACTTTGAAGGTAAAGTTTATGGAGGATGGGGTTCTCCATCTGAAGAAGCTATATTGAAAGCAATTATGAGTAAAAATAATGCTGATTATAATAAACTTAAGAATATAAATATAGGTAGTGATGATTTCTTTGCTGCTACTGAAAAGAATATAGATATTGCATGGATATTTGAAGGATGGACAAGCGTTGAAGCTAAATTAAAAGGTATTGAATTAAACTATATACCAGTTAAAGATTTGCATCCTGATTTAAACTACTATACTCCAATTTTAATTACTAATAATGAAATAGTTGATAAAAACCCAGAAAAAGTTAAAAAGTTCTTAAAAGCAACAGAAAAGGGATATAAATTCGCTGTAGAAAATCCAGAAGAAAGCGCTAAAATTTTAATAAAATATGCACCTGAACTAGATAAAGAACTTGTAGTTGAAAGCCAAAAGTTCTTAGCAAGAGAATATATATCTGATGCTCCAAAGTGGGGAACAATGAAATCGGAAATATGGAGTAAATATGCTAAATTCTTAAAGGAAAATGGATTGATAGAAAGGGAGTTAAAAGTTGAAGATGCCTTTACCAACGATTTCTTACCATAAAAAAGAAGGTGCTTCCCTAATTACATTAAAAAACATAGAAAAAAATTTTAATAACATAAAGGTGTTAAAAAATATATCTATAAATATAGAGAAAGGGGAATTTGTTTCTCTTATAGGTCCTAGCGGTTGTGGAAAAAGTACAATATTTAATATAATATCAGGACTAATACCTCAGGATAGTGGAGAAATTTATGTCAATGGAACTATAGGATATATGCAACAGAAAGACTTACTTTTGCCTTGGAAAACTATAATGGATAATGTAGCCCTTCCATTAACAATAAAAGGTGTTGATAAAAAAACGCGTGAAAATAAAGTAAAAAAATACCTCCCTATAGTAGGACTTGAAGGATATGAAAAAAATTATCCCTCTCAATTATCTGGAGGAATGAGACAAAGAGCAAGTTTTTTAAGAACCCTTATGGCTTCAGAAGATATAATGCTTTTAGATGAAGCCTTTGCATCCTTAGATTCCATCACTAAATCTAAAATGCAAATGTGGCTTCTTGATATGAAAAACAGGTTAAATAATACAATTCTCCTAATAACCCATGATATAGATGAAGCATTATTGTTATCCGATAGAATTTATGTATTGTCCTCAAAACCTGCAACTATAAAAAAAGAAATAATTTTAGATTTTAATACAGCTAATAAAAGAGAAAGAATCTTATCTTCAAAAACCTTGAAATTAAAAGAAGAAATACTTAAAGTACTATAATACATTTAAAACGGTTCTTTATATGTCATAGGACAAAAAGAACCGTTTTAAATTATATTATAATTCCTCAAAGGATTCTATATAAATATCACTTATTCTCTTTATTTCTTCTCTATCCTCCCTTGCAGACTCATCTTCTATTCCCACTACATAAAAACCAGCTTTTTTAGCAGCTTCAACGCAGTAAAGAGCATCTTCAAACACTACTATATCATTTGGCAAATACCCTAACATTTCTGCTGCTTTTATATATATTCGTGGATCATTTTTAGATATATCTACTTCACCACTAGTCAATATAAATTCAAAGAAATTTAATATTTTAAGTCTAGTAAGCACAGCCTTAGATAATTCAATGTCAGTTGCAGTAACAATACACATCTTAATATTTTTTAATTTTAATTTTTTAAGGTATTCTAACACATATTTTTTAAGTTCTATTTCATATTTATATTCATCTTCTACTAAACTATTAAATTCAGATATCACTTCATCTACAGAAAGATTTAAATGAAACTTATCAATAAAATATCTTGAAGATTCTTGAAAACTCATAGTTTTCAATATTTCAGAAAGATTGTCTGGTGGAACTTTTCCTTTACTTTTTAAAAAATCATCTCCAATATTTTCCCATACAGACATAGAATTTATAAGTGTTCCATCCAAATCAAAAATTACACCTTTAAATTTCATAATCTACTATCCCTTCTGATAACTTTCGCAATCTTTTAGTAGCCTCCAATATATCAGGTTTTGAAAATATTGCAGATATTACACAAATACCATCAATTCCACTTTCCCTTAGTTTTTCTATATTGTTTTCATTAATACCGCCAATAGCAACTATAGGTATAGATATGGACTTAGATATTTCTTTCAATTGCTTAATAGAAACATAATTGGCATCAGTCTTTGTTGATGTTGGAAATACTGAACCTACTCCTAAATAATCTGCGCCATTTTGTTCTGCTAATATTGCCTGTTCTACTGTTTGAACTGAAACTCCAATGATTTTATCTTTGCCAATTAATTTTCTAACATCTTTTGCGTTCATATCATCTTGTCCCACATGTACTCCATCTGAATTGACAGCTAAAGCCACATCAATATTATCATTTATAACAAAAGGTATGTTATATTTGTCAGTGATTTCCTTTATAACTTTAGCCTCCGTTACAAATTCATCAAAATCCATATTTTTTTCTCTCAACTGAATAAAAGTAGCTCCTCCTTTTATTGTATCTTCAACTTGACTTGCTAAAGTAGTACCTTTAAGCCAAGTTCTATCAGTTATAGCATATAAAAGCATAGATTTTCTATCTAATTTCAACTTTAGCACCCCCATTTAATATTTCACTATTCATATTGCTCATAAAATCAATAATATATGTTCTATAAGTAGAAGTACCACCACCTACCTTTTCTAACTTATTATAAGCTAATTCACCACAAAGTCCCATAGCAGAGACTGCAGCTGCTGTTGCTTCCAAAATATTTTCTTTATTTCCACCACAAAAACTACCAATAACTGTTGTTAGCATACAGCCTGTACCTGTAACTTTAGTCATTAATGGATGTCCATTTCTAATGATATAAGCTTTTTCACTACTAGCTACTATATCAATTGCTCCTGTAACTGCAATAATGGCACCTGTTTTCCTACTTAAATCTTTAATATAAACTAAAACTTCATCAATATTATCATCAGATACTGCATCCTTGTCATCAGCATCAACCCCCTTTGTTGTACCTCTACCTTTATAAACTGTCTTTATTTCTGATATATTCCCCCTTATAACTGAAAAATTAACTTCTTTTAATAGATCAAAAATAAATTTAGTCCTGAAAGCAGAAGCACCAACTCCTACAGGATCAAGTACTACAGGATGTCCTAATTTGTTAGCCTTTTTACCTGCTTTTATCATAGATTGTACTAGTTCTTCATTTAGTGTACCTATATTGATAACTAGTGCATTTGAAATAGAAGTTATATCTTCCACCTCATATATACTGTCGGACATTGTAGGCGAACCTCCTGCTGCCAATATAATATTTGCACAATCATTAACTGTTACATAATTTGTTATAGTATGGATAATAGGTGTCTTTTCTCTTACATTTTCTAAAATATTCTCAAACATAATTTCATTCCCCCATCATAAAAAATATGGGATATACCAACTGGTATATCCCATTAAGTTTCTAATGTTATCCCTACGTTGGCATTATCCAAATCAGGTTCAGGGTCGAAGTTGCAATTCACTTCCTCTCAGCCTGTATGCACAAGCTCCCCAGTCTTTTACTTTACTATATTATATAGTTTAACATAAAAATGCAATTGATGCTAATATAAAGCCCTTTTATTTTTTAATTAATTGGGTATGAAAGTTATAGAATCTATTGAAGGGAGTCGATCTTATGAATAAGAAAAAAATAAATGCTAAGTTAAAAGGCAATATGGCTTTTGAAATGAACCTTGATGGTCATACTTTCATTACCGACGCTTCTAAAGATATAGGCGGAAATGATTTTGGTCCACGTCCAAAACAGCTTCTTTTAGCAGGATTAATTGGTTGTACAGGTATTGATATTATGTCAATTTTAAGAAAAATGAAAGTAGAACTAGATGATTTCAATATTGAAGTAGAAACAAACAATACAGAAGAACATCCTAAAGTTTATGAAAATATTCATTTAACTTTCAAGTTTAAAGGAAAAGACCTTCCTAGAAAGAAAATAGAAAGGGCTGTATATTTATCTCAAGAAAAATATTGTGGTGTTACTGCTATGCTAGAAAAAGCTACCCCTGTTACTTATAATATAATATATGAAGAATAAAAAAACATTGAGGTTAAGCAAACAGCCTCAATGCTTTTTATCTATACTACCTTTTAATCCAATTTCTTCTGCAATACCTTGCATAGCCTTTATTGTTTCTTCTATAACTTTGTTTAAATCCATCCCCAGCATTTCAGCTCCATTTGCAACAACTTCCCTATTAACTCCTGCTGCAAAACTTTTGTCTTTCCATTTTTTCTTTACTGATTTTACCTTTAAGTCTAAAAGACTTTTACTTGGACGAACTAAAGCAGTAGCAATTATTAATCCTGTTAATTCGTCAATGGTATATAACACTTTTTCCATTGTTTCTAAAGGTTCCACATCAGAACAAATTTTCCAACCGTGACTTTCTATAGCTCGAATATAGTCTTCTGGCCAGTTTTCTTCCATTAGTATCTCTCTTGTTTTTTTACAATGTTCATCTGGATATATTTCATAATCAAGATCATGAACTAAACCTACTATTCCCCATTTCTCTATATCCTCTTCATTAAACAGTTTCGCAAAATGAATCATAACAGCCTCTACAGCTAGTCCATGTTTTATATGTCCTTCATCTTTATTGTATTTTTTTAATAATTCATAAGCATCCTTTCTATTTGGAACATTTGCTTTCATTTTAAACACCCCTTATAACTATTTTATTTATTATAATCATTTACACAATATTTTGCAAGTTCTTCTTTTTAAAAAATTGTATAAACATAAGACACTGGTTAAGAGTCAAGAGAAATACTTTTGATGGATTTTGCTATAGTACTATAAGAATTGATATATACAAATTTATATTTTATGATTCTTTTTTAAAAGATATATTGGGGGCTTTTTTATACTCATAATAATATAAGCCCCTTTATAAAAGTTCATATTAATATTAATAAATATAATTGTATTCCAAAAGGTTCACGTTTTATTAAAATAGTAAAATTAAGTTGTTTTAATTAGATTCTCTCTATGTTTAATTGATTAGACACAAAATAATTCTAAATTAAAAATAGTTAAAGATAGGCTCTTAAACTTTAACTTCTTATTTCTATGTTATTTCCTGCTATTTCCTCTTCTATTTTTCTTGCTCAATTATCATCACTACAGTATAGACAAAATAGAGAAGAGATAATGTATTTAACTATCTATTCTCTATTAATCATATTGTAATTATTTAATCATTTTTTAATACATGTTTTTCTTCATTTTGAAATAATCTATTAAGTATAACTTATCCAGAATGTTAATTCGATTTATCGGTAATAATTTCTAAACAGGTGTCACACAACCTTTGTATTTAGAATCTAACGTTGAAGAGTAGAAATCATAAAAATTTTTCTTGTTATCCATTAATTGATTAAAACTTCCTATTTCACATATTTCTCCTTCTTTTATAAATATTATTTCATCATACTTCTTCAATATATTTTCATTTAATTTATGTGTTACCACTATACATGTAGTATTTTTTAGAGAAAGAATTGAATTTTCGATATTAAGGGCTGTTTGTTTATCTAATGATGAAGTAGCTTCATCTAATATCATAATAGGAGTATTTTTTATGATTGATCTTGCAATAGATACCCTTTGTTTTTCTCCTCCTGAAAGATTAGAGCCATTTTCTCCTACTTTAGTTTTAATCTCACCATTTAATTTATCTATAAGTGGTTCTAAACCTGAAAGTTTAATAGCCCTCTTCAACTCTTCATTACTATATTCTCCAAATAATTTTATATTTTCCTCTATACTCGAATCAAACATATATATATCTTGTTGAATAACTGAAATTAATCTATAAATATATTCTTTAGATATTAGTTTCATATTAATATCATCTATGAAAATTTCACCATCAAAATTATCAAAGTATCCTAATAACAATTTTAAAATAGTGGATTTTCCACTTCCGCTTGGACCTATAATTGCATATTTTTTGTTTTTCTTTATTGTAAATGATACATTCCTTAAAATTTTTCTATCATCTTTATATGAGAAAGAAACATTTTTAAAAAATATATTATCATTAAATTCATTTTTTTCTATTAACTTATCAGAACTTTTTTCACTATTAAGTATTTTTTCTATTTTATCTATTATTGGTTTACTTCCTTTTAATATATTAAACTTACTAGATATAGTTATAATAGGAAATTTTATATTATTCATAAGTTGTGTTATAGCTATTAATTCACCTACTGTCAATTTTTTACTTATAACTAAATGAATACCCACAATTAATGAAGTAAAGAATAATGCAAATCCCATTATATTTGACATAATATCTGCAACTATAGTGATCTTTTTATACTTGTAATTATTATCTTCAACATTTTTATTATATTTACTATGTTCATCTATTATTTTTTCTTCTATATTAAAACTTTTAATAATTTGAAAACCAGATAAGATATCTTTTATTTTAATAGTATATTTACTTAAACTATCAGAGTAACCTTTTTTACAATTACTTATTTTTTTACTAAATAAAAGTGGTAAATAAATACTTAATATTACAATTATAAATATGCAAATACTAATACGCACATTTATGTACAAAATAGCCCATGCACTTAAAACAAATCTAAATATATTAGATATGATATCAAAAATGCTATTAAAATAATCTTCTTGTATTATCTTCAAATCATTCATTAGTATTGATATATAGTTAGCTGAATTTTTCCCTGAAAAATTTAATATATCTTTATTTATTATCTTTTTAAAAACATCTTGTCTTAATCTTACAGATGTGTTTTTTATATAACGTGCCTGAAAATTTTGTTGTAAAAAACTTATTATATATGTAATTGAAACAAAAACTAAAGAGAATAGAACTAATCTTTTAAATTGAATAATAGTTCCTTCATGTGCAAAATTAAATATCCTCTTAAAGATAAAAGCTATTCCTATGTCTGAAAGTACAACAAAAATTGATAAAACAATGGAACTTATAAATAGTTTCTTATTAGAATATAAATATTTTTTCACATAGCCTCCTCCTTTATAAATCACAAATTTAATTAGCTACCCATAAAACGGAATTTTTGCCTCTAGGGTATATTACTTGCCATGTCTCAAGACATACTAGAATGTCTGCTAATTACTGTAACTTTTCAGACTATTCCTAAAGAAGTTTAATTATTATCGTTATTTCTTTATGTTTTTCCCTGTGAAATAGTCTATATATACTTTACATTTACATAATTATCTTAATACTCTTTCAACATCTTACTTTACCTTTTCATAGATTATCTGGATTGTCAACACTTATTTAGACAGTTTTTTTAAGGTTATGTAATTTATATTCTTTAGGACTCAAATACCCTAAAGTTGAATGAATCCTAATATTGTTGAACCAATTTACATAGTCAGCTAACATAATTTCTAACTGTTCTAAGCTTTCAAAATGATAGTTATTAGCGAATTCAGTTTTAAATATCTTGAATGTAGCTTCATCTACAACATTATCATAGGGACAGCCTTTAATGCTTAATGAACGCTTAATTTTAAAAGTATCCAGAACTTCATCTATTATTTTGTTTTTGAATTCGTTGCCTCGATCTGTATGAAATAGTATAATATCATCTAATCTAGTTTTAACCTTTGCAAAGGCCCTATAAACAAGCCCAGCATCTTTGTTAGGACCAGCACTATAACCAATTATTTCTCTATTAAATAGGTCAACTAATAAACATACATAGTTCCATCTTTTATTAACTCTAACGTATGTTAAATCACTGACTACAGCTGCGTACGGCTCATCTGTATTAAACTCCCTATTTAGTTCATTAGCAATTTTTGATTCATTACATTTATCCACATAGGCTTATACTGAGCAACTATATAGTTTGATACTAAGCCATTTTGCTTCATTATTCTACCTATTTTTCTTCTAGATACTATATAGCCTGCTTTTTTAAGCTCGACTTTAATTTTTCTAGTACCATAGTTATTTCTACTCACTTTAAATATTTCTATTACTTTAGGTGTTATTTCATCTGTAGATTCTTTTGCTTTTGATTCATAATAATAGGTACTTCTAGGGATTTGTAGAACTTTACACATTGCTGATATACTGTATTTGTGAGCATTGCTTTTTATCACATTTACTTTCGTCCTAATATCAGCGCCGCTTGCTTTAAAATATCATTCTCCATCTTTAATTGTTGATTTTTCTTCCTTAACTTTATTAGTTCATTTTCTTCTGGGGAACGATTATCTTTTTCCTTAAAAGATCCAGTAGTTTGGCTTCTTTTTATCCAGGTATTGAAAGCAGTAGGTGTTAAGTCATATTCAGCCATAATATCTTTCTTAGGCTTACCACTTTCAAATAGTTTTACCATTTGTTCTTTGAATTCAGGGGTATAGGTTCCTCTTTCTCTCTTTGTCATATAAACTCTCTCCTTTTTCTATTATTAGTTTACATGACCTTATTTTTATTGTCTAGTTTATTGTAGCCTATCCAATCTGTTTTCTATTTTTTAATATAAAACCATGTAATATTTAGAATTCTATTTTCTATATAATAAACTGTTATTATACATATTGATACTTTCTTTGGCTTAAATTTGATTGGTTAAACCCAAACTTATTATATCAATAGATACTCTTTCTGCTCAACCCTGAAAACTATTTATTTAGCAAAAACCAAATAAGTAGAAAAAGGGTACTATAGTACCCTTTTTCTACTTATTAATTTTAAGCACATCCTCCGCCACATATATTAAAGAATGCACTAGTATCAGAAACTTCATTTTCTAATTCAACAATTTCTGGTGACTCATATTTCTTGTTATCCATAGTTTTCACCCCCTTAAATAATTAAATTATATTTTTTAAGTATTAAATACTTTTATTGAAATAGCAAGAATAATCTCTTTCTAACAAATATTAGCTATTTATTTTATAGCCTTCAAAAAGAGTTATTCTAAACCAATTTCAAACAAACAATAATGTAATTTATATCTTAAAATAATTTTGTTATATCTTTTTTAAATTACTATTATGTCTCATAAATAAAATCATATAGTTTATTTTTGCATTTTTGTTTATTCCTTTTACAATTAATTTTTCAACTAATTCCGTGTGCAATTTGAGCTGAATTACAAAAATAACTTTTATTTTTATTTAAATTCAAAAGTCCCGGACAAATCAAACAATTTTCCTTCAATTTACAATCAGTACATTCTTTATCTAGTTTTAGACTTTCTCTTAAATTTATATTTGATATTAATTCATTCCATATATTTTTAAACTTTGAATTCTTTATATTTCCTGTTGATTCCCTAATAAATTCACATACATTTACATTTCCATTATAATCAATCCAGCATTTAGACTTTAACGCTGTGCAAAAACTTTTTCTGGGCAAAAGTATATTATTATCTATAAGCTTTTCTATTTCTAATTTATTTATATAAAAATCTTCATTAGATTTTTTATTAATGGTTGGATATACTATAGGATTAAAAACAATATCTAGATTATTATTTTTAGTAAAATCATCAAATATTTCTTCTCTAAAACTATGTATACTTATATCTAAACCTAATAATCCTTTTGATGAGATTTTATCTAACTCCATTATTTGCTTTTTAGTTAATGTACTTCCATTTGTTAATACTCTTATATAAAAATTGCTTTTTAAGGCATACTTGACTATATCCATAAAGTTAGGGTGAAGAGTACACTCTCCTCCAGTAAGTGTTATGAACAATGTTCCCATTTCTTTTAATTGATCAATTAAACTAACCATTAAATTTAAATCTATATTTTTTATATTTACATCATTAGCTAAATCTACATAACAATATTTGCAATTAAGATTACAATTATTAGTTAATTCAATATCCACTTTTAGAGGTACTGTATTAATAATAGCCTTTTCCCATAAGCCTTTAAATTCAACAACATCTATATACTTATTCTTTATTTCAGTATGCTTATTTTCATCTCCATATATTTTTATTAAAATATTTTTTTCAATTAATTTGTTTATAACTTTCATAACATCTTTCTCAATTAATTTATAACTTATATCATGAAATTTATTTTTTATAGATTTAACAATCTCATCAAAGTCATAATTTTCTAACAACATATCCCATATCTGCACACTTATACCTTTGAGGGTCAATATTTCACCTTTTGAATTTAATATATGATATTCATCTTTAATTTTACAAAATGCTATTTTAGGATTAATGTTAATTTTATAATTCATTCATTGATCATCTCCTTTTTACAAACATTAGCAATCATACAATCAAAAGGATTAATATCTTTAAAATTATTCTTTTCGTAATAACTTATTACAGGACATCTTGGACAATTATCTTCTTTATCACATTCTCTACAATAAGAAGGCTGTTCAAACATTTTTTGAATGTTTTTAGTTTTATTATTATTTAGAATTTGCTTTATTGTATATTGGCATATATCTCCTAGTTCTTTATGATAAAAAGTACATGGATATACTTTTCCTTCTGGTGAAACTATAATCTTAGTTTTTCCTGCACCACAAGGATCCTTTTGGGGCTTATAATTTTTATATTGTACTAAATATTCTATTTGCTTTTCTGTTAATCGCAACTTTAAAGGCTCAAGAGAACCATCTGTAGTTGGATATAACAATGGACTTCTATTAACATGTACTCCTAGTTCTTTTGCTAATTTATCGTAATCATCAATTCCGTCAAAATTCTTCTTAGTTACTACATACCTAATAGTAACAGGAATATTGTATTTTTTAAGTAATTTAATCCCATTTATAGCTTCTGTATAAGAACCTTTTCTTCTTGTAAATTCATCATGTATCCTATAATCATGACTGTGTAAAGTTATGGCAACATTAATAGGTCTAATATTGCTTAAACTTCGTGCTATATCATCTGTTAACAATGTTCCATTAGTTTGTAAGGTAATATAAAATTTTTTTTCATTACCATATCTCAATATTTCTAATAAATCATTTCTTAATAAAGGTTCTCCACCAGTTATACTCAAATGCATAGCTCCTAGTTTATAACTTTCATCTATTATTTCTTTAATTTTTTCTGTTGAAAGCAAATCATTTTCTTTATACTCTCCATTATAACAATATTGACATTTATTATTACAATTATATGTTAATTCTAAAACAACTTTGTATAAAAAATCAATCTTATCATAAAAATGACTTAATATGGGTTGATTTATGTTTCTTTGCTTTATAATATTATTTTTTTCCAACTTATTTAGAGTTTTTTCTACATCAATTTCAATAATTGATCTTTCTACATCTTTATATTTTTTTGCTATTAGTTTTATAATTTTTTCTTTAGAATAACCCTTAATCACATAATTCCATATATCTACACCTACTCCATCTATAATAATACTATTCTCTTCACTTAATATAAATACATTATTATTTTTTTCTCTGTAAACTATTGATTGATTAATTGCGTAATTCATAATCTTACCACCTCACTAGATTAAATATATTTAGATAGATAGAATGATTCAGCTTCCCATTTTGAAGTTTCAGAACAACTGTTGGGACTTCCATTTTCTATCTTAGCTACACCAGGACATCTATGACAATTAATATTATATTTACATTCTTTACATTCAACGGGTTCAACATAAAAATCTTTATACCATTTCGATCTGTTTTTAACTAGCTTATCCCAAATATCTTTAATTTTATCTTCTTTTATATTACCAATAATATCATTAACGAATAAACAAGGCTGTACAGTTCCATCACTATTAATTTGTAATTTATTTCCTATTGTACATTCTAGGGGCTGTAGTTTATATTTATTTTCTATAATGAATTTTGTTAGCTGTGTAGAAGTGAGACGCCATTTTTTAGGACTTAATTTACCATTTATCTGAGGTATAATCCTTGTACTAATACCTAACGGTACATTTAACTCTTTGCCTAATTTTTTTACTAATTCTAAATCCTTAACACTATCTTTAGTGACTGTCCAAGAAATTTCTATTGGTATACCAGCTTTTTTACACTTCAATATATTTGCCTTTAATTTTTCAAAAGAACCATTAACCCCAACAAAAAAATCATGTGTGTCTGAATTTCCTCCATGTAAACTAAACGTCATTTTTCTTAAATTGAATCTTTTCAATCTATTTATAATCTTATCATCTAATAAAGTTCCATTAGTTACTATAGATACTGCAAATTTTTTCTTGTAAGCATAATTTAAAATATCTAAAAAATAAGGATGAATGAATGGCTCCCCACCTGTAATCCTTAGATAAAATACTCCCATTTCATCAAGTTGATCAAGCATATCTATAATTTCATTAAATGTAAGTTCCTCACTACTGTTATTTTTATATTGATCGGCTGCATAACAATGTTTACACTTTAAATTACATTTATAAGTTACATGAAAATCTACATTTATAGGTATGTTTTGTTTATGCCCCTTCTTGAATATATCTGTTTCTGTTTTTACACCACACGCTAAATTTTCTTTCGTTCCACATGAAACTATCTCTTTAGTTTTATTGTTATACTCTAGAATTCTTAATTTTATAAGTTTATTTATTAATGCGTAAACATCCCTTTCTATTGTTTTTTTTGATACTTTATACCTGTTTTGTAATATATTAACTATATCTTGTAATTCTTTCTGTTTATAAATCAAGTCAAATATTTCAGAAGATAAGTTTTCTAATCTATAATCTTTATCATAATTTGTATTTATATAATAATCATTTTTTATTTTTTTAAAAGTAACTTTATCACTTATTCTTAAAATATCTTTATCCAATATCAACACACCCCTTAAATATCAATATATGCAATAATATTAAGAAAATTAAAAATCGTATGAATATTATTTCTAAAAATCCATTCCATTTATATTACACATTTCAGCCAGTATTGACCTATGTCAATTATTATACTAACACTAGTATCTATTATATTTCTTTAGATCCATGTTTTTTCAACCTAATTTAAATCAAGATATATAATAACGTGTATTTATTATATATCTATTATACAACTATATATAGAAATATTTCAATATGAATTTTCCTATTTTTTCCTACATTTGTTTCCATGTTTTTTTATAAAAAACATTATTTATATAATAACTAACTTTCACTCCCAAATTATCACAATTTTTTTACACACATATAGAGGGAAAAACAAATAATTATTTTAAGATTTAACAAATTAAAATATGCTTCAGATAGATATTGAGATATAAGATATAAGAGATGAGAGATTTACAATAGAAAATGGTTGAAATAATCCACTATTTATAAAAACATAAATTGAGAATAAAACTGGAATCTAGTTTTTAGGATTTCTTGAGGAAGGGGAATTGTAATCATTTTTATGACCTAACAAACTTTCTAATTACCAATTATTTAAATGAGTTGTAAAAATACAAACTTAGTAATAAGAAAATATTTATTGGAAATTTGATGCGAGATCTCTGTTAACCCTTAATCTCAATTTATTTTAAAATAGAGAGCTAACTTATGCTCTCTTCAAGTTGTTTAGAAATAAAGAAAATGACAACAAAAATGCAAAATAATTTAAAATATCTCCAATATCATATTATGTAAACCTATTTAAAGAATCGGGTAGGAGGTAAATAATTATTTTATTTACCGACCTCCCACACCACCGTACGTACGGTTCTCGTATACGGCGGTTTCATAGTTTACACTCTAATTGATGGTGTTGATGTCATCCTTTTCAATTATCCTTGAAACACTCTGCCCATTTCCGTGTTCTTTGTGTTCCACACTATCTCCACGGCTGATGATGGTGTCATTATTCTGTTTTCTGCATTCGATCGTGTTCTCAGTAATTCTCATTGACTTCATCTCCTATGATTTAGTCCTTCCCATGAAACCTAGGTTTTCATGGTACTATGACTTCTGCTGACTTCTCATGACAAATCTTGTTTCAACCAAGGTTCATACTCTGTTTCCCCTTGTCCATGAGACCTCCCTGGGTAAGAGCAACAACCTTCCTCCCATGTAGCTGCCATATTTACTGTTTAGAGTTTGGGTAGTATTGGACTTTGTTTTGTATAGCAAACTCATCCGCTCTAAATCAGCCTGATATGGTTTCTGTTCGTCAGTTCGGGATTTTGCCTCTGGCTTCCTTCAGATTCCACCTCACGGTGAACACCCTTGCCTTTGGCTAACGGTTCCTACTACCAAGACCGTAGTGGACTTTCACCACCAAGTTATTACCCATGCCAGGCACACTATAAAAACCTTACAATCATTGAGACTGTAAGGTTTAAACTTGGTACACTTTCAAAAGTTTGAACCATAGACCCACTAATTAAGAGCGTAAAAATCTTAACCAGTGTCTTATATATTGTTTTCCCTTTAGCTAAATATAATTAACTAATATTTTCTCAATATCAGATTTAGACTTAAATCCAACAGAAGTTTCTACAGATTTGCCATCTTTAAATATCATTATAGTTGGTATACTTAATATTCTAAATTCTTGAGATGTTTCTAGATTTTCATCTACATTTACCTTAACAAATTTTATCTTCCCAGAATATTGTTTACTTAGTTCTTCCATTACAGGACCAACTGCTTTACAAGGTCCACACCATGGTGCCCAAAAATCTACTACTACTGGCATATCACTTTCTATAACTTCCTTCTCAAATAAACTATCATTTATTTCTTTCATCTAATTCATCTCCTTATTTCTTTTTTTCTCTTTAAAATCATATATAGTGTATAGTATTAATGATATGATAAACATAGATATTGCTAAGTACATTATTGTACGATTTTCATTTACAGGACATACCCCTGGAGGCAATCCTTTTCTATTTATATAAATCTGGTATAAACCATAAGCTGCTACTAAAACTCCTGTGTAAAAAATACAATTTCCTATTTTTTCTAGACTTTTCTTCATATATTATTCACTTTCCTTTGCTACCAAGTCGTCAACATATTCGCCACAGTTTTCACAGTAATATTTAATTTGTACTGAATTTCCACATTTCTCATGACAAACTGTTTTATTGCAATTTTTTAAGTACTTATGTGCCCAAAGTATCATTGAATTGAATACATGGTTAAAATCTTTCCCTTTCTCTGTTATTATATATTTATACCTAGGTGGATGTTCATTATATAGTTCTGAATATATAAGCCCATTTTCCTCAAGTAATTTTATCCTATTAGAAAGCACATTTGTAGGAATTGCTTCTAAAGCCTCTTCTAACTCTTTAAAAGTATTTTTATTTTTATATATTCTATGAAGAACTAATATAGTCCATCTATCTCCTAGTATATTAAGAGTTTGAGCTAAATTACATTCTAAATCATAAGTAACCTTCAAAATACCATCTCCTTTAATACTTATATGGATAATACAAATAATAGTTTTTATTTAGCATTATTTATAAGGGCTTCCATATCTTCCTTATCCATGGCTCCAGGAACAAAATCCTTTATATTTCCATTCTTATCTATTATGAAAGTACTCGGGAAAGCTTGTATGTTGTATTCTACCATTATTTCACCAGTATCATCAAATACTACTGGATATGTGTATCCTTCACTTTTTAAAAAATTAGTTATTTCTTTTTCAGAACCTTCTCTTCCTAAATTTGGACCTGCTACACCTAATATTATAACATCTTCAGCATTTTCATTGTTTTCTTTATAAATTGCTTCAATATCAGGCATTTCTATTCTACAAGGTGGACACCATGTAGCCCAGAAATTTAAAAATATAACCTTACCTTTATAATCACTTAAAGTATGGGTTTCACCATATTGATCGACGAGAGTAAAATCAGGTGCTAACATTTCATCTTCTTTATCTAGATTTTCTTCATTTTTTGAATCTTCATCCACTTCTCCTGTAGAAATATTTTGATTATCGTTATTATCATTAACTTTTTCACTGTACTCTTTTGGATTTTCTTCAGATTTCTTAAAATATCCTGCTATTTTATCTGTTCCTCCCAAAGTCATAATCAAGCCAGTTATTAAAAGAATAGTTCCTCCAATTTTTTGTATTGTTTTCATATGAAGTTTTACTTTATCAACATATTTAAATAATTTATCATAAAATATCGCAATGATAATAAATGGTAATGTAAATCCAATAGTATATATTAGAATTAATAAATTGCCCATAAGAGCACTATCAGAATTTGATGCCATTATAAGGGCCGATGCAAGCATAGGGCCAATACATGGACTCCATCCAAAGCTAAAGGTAAATCCAAGTAAATAAGCAGTCCAAGGCTTCATCTCATTTACTTCAAGATTAAACTTTTTCTCTTTTTGAAGAAATGGCAAGTTCAAATACCCCATATAGAAAAGTCCCATAATGATTATCAGAATCCCACCTATGGTACTTAAAATTTCCTTGTTAGTTGTAAAAAATTGATTAAGTATATTTATTGAAGAACCCAATATAAAAAAGGTTGTAGATATTCCTAATATAAATAAAATAGTATTTTTTATTAATGGACTATTTTTCAAACTAACTTCTCCATCTTTTAAATTTTTTACACTACTACCTGACAATATAGCTAAATATATAGGTAGAATTGAGAGTACGCAAGGTGAAAATAAGGAAAGTATTCCTTCTAGAAATACTACAAGCAAATTCATATGTTCCATATTTAGACTTCCTCCCTTCTGTTTTGAAAGTAACTTTATTTTCAAAAGTTACTTTTCATTATAAATACATTATATAATTAAGTCAACGGTTTTATTAAATAAAAATATTATCTACCATTATAATCCTAGTATATTTTCCAAAAATCCTGCTTAAACTTATTTATGTAAGTATATTTATATTAATTTTTAGGAGGGAATTTATAATGTTTGATGTTACACCTTTTAGAAAAAATAATTTAGGTAAGGGAGAAAATTTTGTTCCATCTTATTTCAGAGATTTTTTTGATGATGATTTTTTCTCTTTAAGAAACTATCTACAAGGAAACTTAAAAGTTGATTTGAAAGAAACAAGCGAAAATTATTTAATAGATGCAGATTTACCTGGAATTAAAAAAGAAGATATAAATATAGATTTTCATAACAACTATTTAGTTATTAGTGCCAAGAGAAATGAATCTACTGAAGATAAAAAGGAAAACTATATTAGACGTGAAAGGCATTATGGAGAATTCAAAAGAAGTTTTTATATAGATAATGTAGATGAAAGCAAAATATCTGCCTCATTTAATGATGGTGTCCTAAAAATTATTCTTCCAAAGATAAATAATGGTGATGATAAAAAAAGAAAAATCAATATAGACTAATATTGTAAAATATTAGTCTATTAAAATTTTATTCTTCTTCAAGACTATTTAAATAGTCTAACAGCTCAGATTTTTCAACTCTATTTACTCCACTATGTTCTATATCATAAGAAGGATCTATCTCTTCTCCGTATTCTCTTTCCATAACTTCTATAACCCTTAATTTACAAAAACTTCCCTGACACCATCCCATAGTAGCCCTAGTCCTTCTTTTTACTCCGTCAACAGTCTTAACTTTTATCCCTCTATGCAATGCATCTATTATTTCTTCTTCTAATACTTGCTCACATCTACACACAATTCTACCTTTAGAGCCTAGCGGAAGCTCTATTTTGTCTTTTATTTCATTAAATGGCTTTAGTGGCTTTTTAGTTATAATTGGTTTTCTATATGGGTCAAAGCTTGGCTCTTCATTTAATTCCAATCCTGCATCTTTAAGTATTTCTATAACCATATCTGCAATAGCTGGAGATGATGTTAAACCAGGAGATTGTATACCTGCTACATTAATGAAGCCTTTAACTTTTGTTTCTTCAATAATGAAATCATCTGTTGAACTTCTAGCTCTGATTCCAGTGAAACTTCTTATAAATTGTTTAGGATTTATCTTGCTATATATTAATTTAGCTTGATGATATATTTTTGCTATTCTTTCAACATGGGTTGAGGTATCTTCTCTCTCAGTATCATTACTTGCATCTGGTCCTATAAGAAGATTTCCATAATAAGTAGATGTAACTAATACTCCTTTTCCAAGTTTAGTTGGAAGTTGAAATATAACAGTATTGATTGGCTCTCCTGTACCTCTAGTAAACAAAAGATATTCCCCACTCCTAGGAAGAATTTCAAAATCATCTATTCCTACCATCTTAGAAATTTTGTCCGCATATAGACCAGCGGCATTTATTACATATTTACTATAATATTCTCCCTTATTTGTTGCCACTTTAAATCTATCATCTATTTTTTCTATATCTATAACTTCATTTTCAAGTTCTAGCCTAACTCCATTTTTTATTGCATTTTCAGCCATTGCAATAGCCATTTCATAAGGTGAACAAACACCTGCTCCTTTACAATACAATGCCCATTTAGCATCATGAGTTATTTCAGGTTCAAGCTTTCTTATTTCTTCAGAATCAATAATGCTTAAATCTGGAAGCCCATTTTTTATGCCATTTTCCATGAGCTTTTCTAAGGGCTCTTTATCATCTTCAGTACTAATTACTAGTGAACCTGTTTCTTCAAAACCAAAATTTAACTCCTCATTCAATCTCTTAAATTGTTTTCTACCTTGATAACATAATCTACCTTTTAAAGTTGAATGACTTTCAGCATAGCCTCCATGGACTATTGCACTATTAGCCTTTGTAGCCCCCATAGATATATCAATACTCTTTTCAATTATTAACACTTTAGTATTATATCTAGATAATTCCCTTCCTATATTAGTTCCTATTATACCTGCTCCAATTATAATTACATCATACATTTTTTTCACTCCCTTAAACATTGCTTTATATACTATATGTACCCAGAAACTAAGCTAAGAATTAAAAATATTAATAGATACCATATAATGCTTCAATTTCTCATCATTATTTAAAATTTGTTTATTTTTATTTAATTTACAAATAATAATACTATTCAATTCTTAAAGAAGGTGATTAAAGTAGGTACTATTGAAATATTCTATGACCATATTTTAAGATTAATTTTTGGTATTGCAAATCCTATTAAAAAATCAATAATTAAAACTCAATGTAAAGTCCACAAATCCATAAATATTGATGCTCTGAAAATTCTTGAGAATGATGGATATTTGAAAGAATACAAATTTTTTAATAATTATATTCTATATATAAACAAAGGTACTGTATGGGCAGATCAAGATTTTAAAAGTTCAAATCATTTCTATAATCCTTATAAAAAAAGAGGACTATATGGAAGAAGGAGTGCAATGGATCTAGGAATTAAATACTATGCCCAGAGCCTTTATTTATGGGAAAATGGAAAATTAGATAAATCATTTTTCTATCTGGGGGCCGCACTTCATATTATTCAAGATATGACAATTCCTCAGCATGCCAACATTCGCCTATTGAATAATCATCATCAATATGAATCCTATATTAAAACTTCTTATGCATATTTAGATGAGTTCAATATAGATAAAGGAACTTATTTAATAGATTCTATTAGAAATTATATAAGATTCAATGCTAGAGTAGCTATTAAAGTTCACAATAAATTTAAAACAATTTCAAATGACGAGACTCGATTTTATCATATGGCTAAATGTACTTTACCTTTAGCAAAAAGAACTACGGCAGGTGCAATGGTTATGTTCTACAAGGATATATTTTCTTAAGTAATAGTTAATATGTTCTAGCAAATAGACAATCAAAACATATGAATATTTATAATATACATGGAAAAACTATTTTAGTGAAAACAATATATTTAAGTTAATATTTATATACGAAAAGAGGCTATTTTATGGATCATATTTCAAGGATTGGAATAAATACTATAAGAAAAGAATCATGGAATAAAGTTACAGGTGCTACAAAGTACAATGGAGATACGACTACATCTGATACTTTATATGCTAAAATACTTACAAGTACTCATGCCCATGCCTTAATAAAATCAATTGATACTTCAGATGCAGAAAAATCTAATGGGGTTCAAGCCGTAATTACTGGTGATTATTTTCCTGTATTAAGTGGATCTATGATTGAAGATAGACCTCCTATTGCAAGAAATAAGGTAAGGTATTTTGGTGAGCCCATAGCTATAGTAGTAGCAAATAGTGAAGAAGAAGCAATGAGGGCTATAAAACTTATAAAAGTTGTTTATGAACCCTTGCCTGTAGTTAATTCAATAACTGACTCTATAAAATCAGATGCTCTATTAATACATGAAAACTTAGACCAATACCATTGTCCAGTGAAAGATGTTCACCCAGTTCCTGGTTCAAATATTGTAGACCATATTAAAATTAGGAAAGGAGATATTAATAAGGGTTGGGAGGAAAGTGATACTATTATTGAAGCTAATTTTACACTTCCTCAATCTGATCATATAGCTATGGAAACTCGGAATTCTAAAGCTAAAATTCTACCTGATGGAAATGTAATAATATATACATCTTCCCAAGCCCCGTTTTCAATACAAAAGGAATTGAGTAAACTTTATAATATACCAGAGGGTAAAGTCATTGTCCGTACTCCTTTAGTTGGAGGGGCTTTTGGTGGAAAAGTAACTGTCCAACCTGAATTTATAGCATATCTTGCCTCAAAGTCAGTTGATGGAAGAATGGTAGAATTTATTAATTCTCGTGAAGAAGATATGGCTACTTCTCCATGTAAAATAGGACTTGAAGCTCGGCTTAAGATAGGTGCAACTAATGATGGTATTATTAAAGCTTTAGAATGTACTTATTATATAGATTGTGGTGCTTATGCTGATACTGGTCCACGTATGGCTAAAGCAATTAGTACAGACTGTACTGGACCATACAATATTGAAAATGTATTCTGTGATACATTCACTGTATATACTAATCATACATATGTTACATCCTATCGTGGATTTTGGCATACAGGATTCACCTTCTGTATTGAAAGAATGATGGATAAACTAGCTTCAGAATTGAAAATGGACCCTTTAAAATTAAGGGCTAAAAACGCTATATCCCCAGGAGATCTTTCTCCTACACAAGCTAAAACAACATTAAGCAATACAGGAAATTTAATAGATTGTATTTTAAAATTAGAGGAAATTATGGATTGGCAGAATAACAGAAAGGTAGTACTGGATAACGGTATAATAAAGGCAAAAGGTATGAGTTGTTTTTGGAAAACTTCTTCTTCTCCTACTGATGCTTCATCTGGTGCTATACTAACTTTAAATACTGATGGAAGTATTAATCTAAACTGTTCTGCTGTTGAAATTGGTCCAGGAATGAAAACTACATTAGCTCAAATACTAGCAGAAAAAATGAAAATGGATACAGATAAAGTTCATGTAATTATGAATGTAGATACCCAAACTTCTCCTAAACATTGGAAAACTGTTGCAAGTATGACTACTTTCATGGTTGGAAACGCTGTACTTACAGCTGCTGAAGATTTAATTCAAAGATTATGCTCCATTGGCGCAATAGTGCTTAAATGCACCCCTGATGATTTAGATGTAAAAGATCAGAAAGTATATTTAAAGGATGATCCTGAAATATTCGTACCCTTTAAAGATATAGTCCATGGATATCAGTATTCTGGAGGTTCATCTATAGGGGGACAAATAATTGGATATGGCAGTTATATTATGAAACATTTGACTAACTTAGATGAAAAAACTGGAAGGGGAAAACCAGGAGCATCCTGGACTGTAGGAGCTCAAGCTGTAGAAATAGAATATGATCCCATAAAATATAGTTATAGATTATTAAAAGCTGCAACTGTAATTGATGTTGGTAAAGTAATAAATCCCAAAACTGCTACAGGTATTATAATGGGCGGTATGAGCATGGGACTAGGTTTAGCTACAAGAGAAGAATTTATATATAATGACGTTGGTGTACTTGAAAATACTTCATTACGTACCTATAAATTAATGCATTTTGGGGAACAACCTGAATATATAGTAGAATTTGTAGAAACACCACAAATAGATGCCCCTTTTGGTGCTCGTGGTATGGGAGAACATGGTATTCTTGGAATACCAGCTGCAGTAGCTAATGCTATATCTTTGGCTGCTGATGAAAATTTCAATACACTGCCTATATCTCCAGAACTCATATGGAGAACTAAAACAGGAGGTAAATATGATACCTTTTGATTTTGAATACTATAAGCCTGAATCTATAAAAGAAGCTATTGATTTATTTGATAAATTAAAATCTATAGAAAAAAAACCAATATACTATGGTGGTGGAACTGAATTTATTAGTATGGCTAGAGTTCAAAATGTATATGCAGATGCAGTTATAGATATCAAAAGTATTCCAGAATGCAATATACATGGGTTTAATAATAATGAATTAATAATTGGCTCTGCTGTGACTCTTACTGATATTGCTGAACTTAACTATTTCCCCTTGCTTAGCTTAACTGTTCAAAGAATAGCTGACCATACTGTACAGGATAAAATTACATTGGGAGGAAATTTGGCTGGAACTATTATATATCGTGAAGCTGTACTACCGCTTATGGTGGCAAACAGTCATATAGTTATAGCAGGTATAAATGGCAAAAAACAAATTCCCTTAGAAAAAATATTTAATAAAAGAATTCAAATTAGTGAAGATGAAATAATTATCCAAGTAATTATAGATAAAAAGTTTCTTTCTCTTCCCCATATACATGTAAAAAGAACAAAAAATGAAAAAATAGATTATCCTTTAATTACAACAGTAGCCCTGAAGGACATGGAAAAAACTAATTTTGCTTTTAGTGGATTATGTGACTATCCCTTTAGATCTATTAAAATGGAAGAGATTTTAAATGATAGCTCTATTTCTAAAGATAAAAAGATTAAAAAGGCTATTAATAATATACCTGAAAAGATACTAAATGATATAAGTGGTTCTTCTGAATATAGAAAATTTATGCTCCATACAATCTTGTATGAAATCTTAACAAAATTCGAGGAGGTAAACTAGTTGTTAAAAATTTCAGGCAGTACTACCTTAACCCTAAATATAAATGGAGAAGACAGAAAAGTCATTGCTAAACCTTCTGACACATTATTACATACTTTACGTAAGGAACTTGGACTTACTAGCGTAAAACCAGGTTGTGAAAATGGAGATTGTGGTGCCTGTACTGTACTAGTAAATAATTGGCCTATAAAATCTTGTCTAATGCTAACTGTAGAAGCCATGGGAAAAGAAATACTTACTGTAGAAGGATTAAAAAATGCTCCTATTCAAAAAGCTTTTGTTGAAAAATGGGGATTTCAATGTGGGTACTGTACTTCTGGCTTTTTAATGGTCTGCCACTCACTTTCAAAAATTCATCCTGATGCTAATGATTATGTAATACAACAATGGCTCGAATCTAATCTATGTAGATGTACAGGATATCAGGAAATTGAAGAAGCTATAAAATCTGTTCTAACTAACAAATATTGAAGTACTTAGGAGGAATTCTATAAATTAAAATGAAAGTAGAAGGAATTATTTTAGCTGCTGGATTATCATCAAGAGCTGGTACAAATAAATTAGTATTAGAAATAAATAATAAAACTGTTATTGAAAGATGCATATATGGAATGTATGATATATGTTCTAAAATTACAGTAGTAGTTGGTCATAAAATAGGAGATATAAAAAATATATTGAATAAATATCCTAAGATAGAAATAGTATATAATTCTGATTATTTAAATGGAATGTTTAGTTCAGTAAAAAAAGGATTAACCAATGTAAAAGAAGATAATTTTTTTCTAATTCCTGGAGATTATCCAGTTGTTAATAAAAAGACATATGATGAAATGCTAAAATTAGATAAGAATATAGTTATTCCAATATATAATGGAATAAGGGGGCATCCATTATTAATGAAGAGCATCCTAATAAATGAGATATTGGAAGATGCTTCTTGTAAATCTCTAAGAGATTTCATTAATAAAAAAGGCTTTACATCAGTAAATGTTAAAGACCCTGGAATATTAATGGATATAGATACTATGGAAGACTATAATAAAATTTTAACATATGTAGGATCCAAATACTGAATATATAAAATTAAGTAACAAGAGCAAACGCATATTGCTCTTTTATTTAACTTTATATCTAATCAAATCTGGATATACCTTTAAATAAATGCGGAACGCCTTTTCCATATTTTATAGCCTGAATTTTTGCCATAATATATACTGCAATTTCTTCTGGTGTTTCTCTCCCTATATCTATGTCTATAGGAGTATGAACTCTTTCTAGTTCTTCTCTTAAATATCCTTTTTTTCAAAAGACTTTTAAAACAACTCCTTACTCTATTAGAACTTCCTAACATCCCTATATATTTAGCATCTGTTCTTAAAACAACTTCTAAAACATCTTGATCATACATGTGACCAAGGTAGCTATAATGATTAATGTGTTATTCTCAATATTTATTCTCTTTATATTTTCCGCTATATTGCCAAAAACTAATTTTTCGATACTTGGAGAATTTTGGGACTCAGTCTATTTTTTTATCATCCACAATAATTACATAGTAACCTAAATTTTTTGCCAATTTGATATTTTTTTAGAAACATGCCTCGCTCTTGCTATGATTATCCTTTCTCTGGAATTATAAACTTTTACAAATATACTTACTCTTCCCCACATTTCATATGTAAATTTTTATCATTCCCTGAAGAATTATTAAGAGCATAGTTTATCAATTTGTTTTCCTTATTTGCTATACAATTTACAGCATCCTGTTTTGCTTTTTCTTCTAAAATACCTCCACCAATAGTTCCTTCAATAAGATTACTTCTCTCACCTACTAACATAGTACTCCCAATCCCTCTTGGAGTAGAGCCATCGGTACTTACAATATTCACAGTTGCCACTGGTTTATTTTTTTTCATATATTCATTTAGCTTAGATACAATCTTTCTATCTTCAATCACTTGAATTCACCTTCTTTTTAGCCATTATATCCATTTAAACATATTAAATTACTTAATACTTTTTAGTATTAAGTAATTTAATAGGGAATTTATTCTCTATAGGTTAAATAGAAAGCTTTTAAAAATCTAATATTAAGACTTTTTAATCATTGCAAATTTACATTTAGGACAAGTAATAGAAATTTTACCTTTTCCTCTTGGTACACGAAAAACTTGCTTACAATTAGGACATTTATAATATCTATAATCTTTTAAACTCTTCATCCTTTGAATTCTATTATTTATTTTCTTCTTTAAAGGATTCCATACATTTAAAAACCTCATATTTTCTTGATATCTTTTTGATATATTCTTAGAAAACATTCTATAGACAACTATTATTGGTATTATTATAAAAAATATATCTAGTATCCGATTATTTAAAAATCGTAACGAAATAGAAAGAATCATATTAATTACCAATAATACTATTGATAATTGATCTACTCCATATCTACCTATCATAAATTTTCTCAGCCAATTCATATATAAACCATCTCCTAGATTATTCCTTTATATCTTTCTATATTGCTATCATTTAAAAACTCATATGCATTATTTATCTTTTGAAACATTTCTGTTGCACCTTCCGATTTATTTAAATCTGGATGATATTCTTTTGCTTTTTTCCTATATGCTAATTTAATTTGATATTTATCTGCATCATATGGAACATCAAGTAAATCACAGCTTTCTTCGTATTTATTTTTAAACTCAATAGCTGGATTTACATAGGAATGTTGATTTCCATAGTTAGTATTTTGATTCTGCCATTGATAATCAGAATATCTACTATTTTGTCTTTGATATTCAGCCCATTGTCTAAATCTTTCTTCCCATTCTCTCTGTTGTTCATTCCAACGTCTTTGTTCTTCTCTTCTTTTTCTTTCTTCTTCCATTTTTTTATATTTATCCTTATACTCCTGAAAGGATTCAAATTGATAACTTATTCCGTCAATGAGATATCTTGCACGATCAAATAAAAATTCTGTTATAATATACTTTACATATTTTAAATAAGATACAAACTTTGTTCCCAATAATGGGAATATAACAAAGAATAATATAATCAAAAGTATTAGTGGATTCATCAATATAACAAGTCCAAGAGGACCAGAAAGCATTAAAAGTAACAAACAACCTCCCATGCCTATAAAAGCAATAAATCCTTTTGCAACATTGCCTATAATATTCACTATAGTTTCTACTATCTTTATAAAAACATCTAATATTCCTGATATCAATTTAGAAATAGCATATAAAACTTTACCTGCTATTTTTTTCAATATATTCATATATTATTAAACTCCTTTATTTTTAATAATAAATATATATAAACTTTTATAATTGTCTATATGTCTATAAATTATATCATATGCTTAATCAAATTTTCTATTTTTTAAATAATAATAGTGTAAAATTGTACTAAGAATGAGTATATAGATAAAATATTATGATAGAATATTTAATATATGATAAAATATTTAATATGCATATAATACGATTTTTATGAAAAGAGGAGAATTTATGAAGAAAAGAGTAATATTAGGAATGAGTGGAGGAGTTGATTCATCTGTTTCTGCATTGCTTCTTAAAGAAGCAGGTTATGAAGTAATTGGACTTTTCATGAAAAATTGGGATGAAAAAGATGAATATGGTGTGTGTACAGCAACGGAAGACTCTAATGATGCAAGAAGAGTGGCTACTCAATTAGAAATTCCATACTATACTATAAATTTTGAAAAAGAATACTGGGATAGAGTATTTACCTATTTTTTAAATGAATATAACAAAGGAAGAACTCCCAATCCAGATGTAATGTGTAATCAAGAAATAAAATTTAATGCCTTTCTAGATTATGCTTTAAAGCTGGATGCTGATTATATAGCTATGGGTCATTATGCACAAGTAGAAAAAAAAGATGGAAAATATTACCTTCTAAGAGGTAAGGATAAAAATAAAGATCAAAGCTATTTTTTAGCAAGGATAGGACAAAAAGCCCTTTCTAGAACTATATTCCCAGTAGGACATTTAGAGAAAAAACAAGTTAGAGAACTAGCAGAAAAACATAATTTATACACTGCTAAAAAGAAAGATTCAACTGGTATATGTTTTATAGGCGAAAGAAACTTTGATGAGTTTTTAGATAAATATCTTCTATCAAAAGAAGGTGATATAATTGATATAGATGGAAATAAAATAGGAAAACACAGTGGACTCATTCACTATACATTAGGACAAAGAAAGGGCATTGGAATAGGAGGAGTGGGAACAGGTGAACCTTGGTTTGTAGCTGGAAAAAATCTAAAAAAGAATATACTTTATGTAGCACAAGGGAAAAACAATAAAGCACTTTATTCCACTTCATTAATTGGAGAATCACCAGTATGGATAATGGAAAAAGCTCCCAATATGCCCTTAAAATGTACGGCAAAATTTAGATACAGACAGCCTGATATCCCTGTAACAGTAGATATGTTAGAAGATGGAAAGCTTCATATAAAATATGATGAGCCTGTAAAGGCAGTAACTCCAGGACAAGTAGCTGTATTGTACCAAGGAGAAGTATGTCTTGGAGGCTCTGTAATAAATTCTATTGAACCATTAGATAAAAAATACTCATACTTAAATCAAAATTAGAAAAATTTCTTCAATAAAGCTTAGTATTTTATCCATTATTTATTATGAATTTTACTATTCACTATTGGTTAATATAAGCTAGGAAGGTGAGGTGAAAAAATGACTGTACAAAGTGATTTGCAAAAAGCAATAGCTTCTTGTGAAGCTGCAAAAGGTAGCTATTCTTTAATGGCTCAGTCAACAGAAGATCAGGGAATACAGCAAAAGTTTGAACAAATGGCTTCAGATATAGACGGCCATATCCAATTTTTAAATAATAGGTTAGATTTCCTTAATGAAAATAATCCTTTAAATACATGATAATATATATAATTAATATTAAATAAAAAGCAAAATGCTCTTTTCAGATATAAATAAAATAAACTTAAAATCAGAAGAGAGCATTTTGTTTAAATATAAAATTATTAATAATTCTAATTTTCAAACCTAAGTTGCCACTCCAAAAGGCAATAGCCTTAGCCTACTTAACACCACTTATTTATGATATCTATTTATTTCTATCAATTCGCACTGCTACATAATAAAAAATTGGAACTGTTAAATACACAATCCAACCTGGATGCCATAATTTATATGAAAGCCCTAGTATAAGGTATATAATTGTGGCTAAAACTGGATAGGGAAATTTCACCAACCTTTTCTTATTGTTCTCTTCTGAATTATTTTCAAATCTATCTATATTAAGTAATTCATCCAAACCTATTCCATATATATTAGAAAGTAAAATAAGATTATCAGTGTCTGGACTTGCTTCTCCTCTCTCCCATTTAGACACAGCCTGTCTACTAATGCCAAGCTGTGCTGCTAATTCTTCTTGAGAACAACCTTTTTCTTTTCTTAAATCTGTAAGCCTTTGAGCAATTTCTAAATTCATACTGGATCTCCTTTCAATTTTATTTGTACAATTATATTATATATCTATACTATAGTTGCTACTACCAATTGTAGTTTACAATGTCGCAACTATTAGTTGCAAAGCTAAAAAAATAAAGTCGATAATAGCTCTTCCACTATTTTGATCCTATGTCCGTTCTATATATCATGTATTAAGATAAATTGGAGATAATTCTTTTTTGTCTCATTTTTTTGTATATTTAAAAATATAAATTAGTAAAAAATTCATATTGGAAATTTGAAACTAAATTTCCGGAAAAATTAGAAAATCCTTGACTGAATAAATTTATTTGAATATAATTGAACTAAATACTTAATTATGGAGAGATTTATAATATGAGTACAATACTAAAATGGATTAAATTTGAATCAATGATAAACGCAGTATTAGCTATTTACGGGAGAGGTGCGTCCAAAAATAGATTCAAGTTGCAATACCATATTAGTATTGAGGGATACTCAGATTTATATTGTTAGGATATTTGTCATTATGTGACAGATATATATTTCAATCTGTATAATAACCCAAAGCTAATTATGGCTTTGGGTTTTTTGTATGCTTTTATGGTAATGGGTGGGCATGGGACGTTTGCAACACAATTAATTATACAATAAGAGAGGAAGAAAATTATGATTGAGTGTAGTGCAAACAATATAACTAAATATTATGGTGCTAATAAAATATTTGAAAATATATCAATTGAATTAAAAACTAATGAAAGAGTAGGACTTATTGGTCAAAATGGATGTGGGAAAACCACGCTAATGAAGATTTTAGTAGGTATAGAAGATTATCAAAAAGGCAGCATTAGTTTTAGAAAAGAAGTAAAAGTTGGATATTTAGAGCAAATTTTTGACTGTGAGCCAAATACTACTGTTATAGAAATACTTCAAGGGGCATTTCAAAATATTTGGGATATAAAAAGAAAGATGAAACACCTTGAAAATCAATTAAAAAAATTAGAAGGAAAAGCCTTAAGTGCGGTAATGGAGAATTATGGATTACTCATGGATAAATACGAATTACAAGGAGGATATGAAATTGAAACTAATATCAATAAAATATGCCAAGGTTTAAATATAACAGATAATTATAAAGAAATACCCTTTGAACAGTTAAGTGGTGGTGAAAAAACTAGAGTTATGTTGGGAAAACTCTTATTAGAAGAGCCAGATATTCTTTTGTTAGATGAGCCAACTAATCATTTAGACATTAATTCCATAGAGTGGCTAGAAAACTTTTTGCAAAACTATAAAGGAACTGTCTTAATAATATCACATGATAGACGTTTTCTAGATCAAGTAGTAGGAAAAATTATTGAATTAACTCCTACAGGTACATCTGTATATGATGGAAACTATAGTTATTATACAATAGAAAAAGAAAGAAGATTTTTGTTAGAATATAGAGCTTATGAAAATAACCAAAAGAAAATTCAGCAAATGGAAAGGCAAATTCAACGTTATCGTATATGGGGAGCTATGAGAGAT
This sequence comes from Anaerosalibacter massiliensis, assembly GCF_024623155.1. Lineage (NCBI taxonomy): Bacteria > Bacillati > Bacillota > Tissierellia > Tissierellales > Sporanaerobacteraceae > Anaerosalibacter > Anaerosalibacter massiliensis. The sequence continues at coordinate 212,394 of NZ_JANJZL010000004.1, read as the reverse complement.
AGTGAAAAAATGTATAAGCGTGCCAAAGAGCTTGAAAAACGTTTAGAAAAAACGGAAGTATTAGAGCGACCTATTTTGGAAAATCGAAAAATTAGATTATCTCATAAAGATACTCAGCGTTCAGGTAAAATTGTCCTTAAAGTAAAAGAATTAAGTAAATCTTTTAGAGAAAAAAAGCTATTTGCAGATTTATCTTTCACAGTTTTTTATCAAGATCATATTTGTATAATAGGAGAAAATGGTAGTGGAAAAACAACTTTGCTAAAAATAATTCTAGGAGAACTTCAGTCTGATAAAGGTACTATTTCCTTAGGTGCAAATGTTAAGGTAGGATATTTGCCACAAAATATTTCCTTTGAAAATGAAGAAATGACTTTATTAGAATACTTTACAGATTTGCATATGATTAATGAAAGGGAAGCAAGATCTGAGCTAGCAAAAATGCTATTTATTAAAGATGATGTGTATAAAAAAATCCGTAACTTATCAGGAGGAGAAAAAAGTCGCCTGAAATTATGTTCCCTGATTTATCAAAATATTAACTTCATGATTTTAGATGAACCAACTAATCATTTGGATATTGATTCAAGGGAAATTTTAGAAGAAACATTATTTCATTTTAAAGGTACCATTTTATTTGTTTCTCATGACCGATATTTTATACAGAAAATCGCTAATAAAATTATGGTGATAAAAAGTTATAATGGGAAACTATATCCTATGTCTTATGAAGACTATCTAGAAGAACTACAGAAAGAAACAGCAGAAATTCCTAATACACAAAAAATTAACCCCCCTAGAAAAACTCAGAAAAAATCTACGGGAAAACCTATTAATCAATATAAATTAGCAAAAATAGAAAAAAAACTGGAACTATTAGAAGAAAAATTAAACATTATACAAAAACAAATGATTTTATATAATGCAGATGCAGAAAAATTATATGAACTTTATAAGGAAAAGGATCAGTTTGAAAGTGAATATGAAAAAGCATTTATTCTATGGGAAGAGTTACAAAAATAATAAAATGCACCCCCAAAAGTTAATTTTATTGTCTAACTTTTGGGGTGCACTTTATAATTAACCTTAATAATTTAATTTTTCATTATAAACGTATAAATCTATTTAAGCTCATCTACAATCTTTTTTATTGTATCTTCAATAAACTTATCCATTTCTTCCTCAGTTAAATAAATAAAATTCTCTTTTGTTTGATTATTTTCCCCTAGATAAAATTCAGTTATATACTTTACTTGCTTTTTAAATGCATCTTTGGGGAAATAATCAAGGTAATCAGGAACTTCCTTTATTTTTATAAATAAAGTATAAAATATACAATCCTTATGTTTGTCCAAATATAGATAATCAAGTCCATACCAATCTTTTTTTATAGTCCATATAAAATTAGGATCTTTACTTAATCTATCTATGTATAGCGGTTCTGTCTTTTTTCGTCTAAATAGCTTTTGCCATTCAATATCTGTCAATAAATGAACATAATACCCTATAAGGAAGGAATACCTATCTACATCTTCTCTTACTTTTTCATTATTTAAATATTTATTATAAAAACCCTTAGCATCTATGTTTTTTTCATCATCCATCCAATGTGTAATGTTTTTTGGTGGATTGAAATTACTCCAATCTTCATTTGGTATCCCTGAATCAGGTCCAATATTACCTACTACAAAGGGAATAGATTGAAAATCATATCCCATATTTAGTATGTTTTCTGCTATCCTAAGATGAGCCATCCAAGTTGCCATATTATCGCCCCCATTTATAATTTTCAAAATATTATAACATATTTTTATATAAAATACATTTCCATATAAATAATAACTCTAAAAAACTTAAGTACTACAAAATATTATATGGTTATTTTTTATAACCCATTATTCTATTAACTTAATATTTTCTGCACAATCTTCTATTTTACTATATATAATCAACAGGTTTCGCAAGTTTTTAATGGGATAAGAACTATTTAAAACTGTATCTATTATTTTCTTGCTTTTCTTTATATTATTTTGTTTATATTCATAGATAGCTTTTTGATACATACCTTCCCAATAATACTTTTTATCCCTTTTAATATCTAGTTGCTCAATACACCAATTGGCTTTTTCATAATCATTATTATTCAAATAGCATATAAATAAATAATAATAATACTTGTTCCAAAATTCTTCTAATGGTCCATTATGAAGCAACCATTCTAATAATTTTTTATGATTCTTATCTTTTCTATACTTTGCTACTTTATAATCAAAATAATCAAACTGTTTTTCCTTATCTATTCTTTTGTCTATAAGAATTTCATAGTTATTCTCTTTAATTATTGGTATTTCCTTTTGATAAATCCATTTATCGCTATAATTAACTAAATTTAAACCACTATACTCTTGTAATTTTATTAAAAAATCTTCCCATTCATAAATACCTGGTTCTTTTAGAAAATCTTGACAACATTTGATGAATGTATTTTCACCTGCTTTATTAAATAATTGATAAAGAACTAAAGGAGCTTTATTATAAATAATCACATTACCAAAAGGTGGAACACGATTTGCATTAGATATTGACTTTTCAAAACCTACAATTTCTAAAACTTCTTCTACTGCATCTTCAATAACTAAATCAAAAATATTCCTTCCTAATACATGCTTAACTGTTAGCCACTCGAATAATACAGTCATGCCTTCGCTTAGTAAATATTTACCTTTTCCACTTCCTGATATCCTACTACCCCACCAGTGATGAATAAATTCATGCCATACTAATCTATATTTATGCTTACTATCAATAGTATTTGAATCTAAAAAATAATTCTCATTCATTATAATACTATATTTTAGCCCGTAACCTCCAGCAATAATAGGGAGACAATAGATATTTATTATTTCTTGATGAAAACTTTTCAGTGTATCAATAATATATTTTATTCCTTTAAACAATACTTCCTGAGACTTGCGGTAATACTGCTGTCTTGAACTTGTATAATAAAAATTTACCTTTACATTATCTATAGAATAACTTGTTCTATGAAGCCTTCCTCCACAAATGAAAATATTATTTAGTTCATTATTATAATTTTTAATTATGTAATTTGAATCAGACTTTTTAATAATATCTCCTTCTCTCGCTGCAATACCATCTTGTGACATAGATAGATTTATTTCATAAGGACATTTTTCTGGTGTAGGAAATATCCCTTCAAAAACTTCTTTAATATTAATGCAATTTCCTAATATTGGATACCAAAAATTATATAGATGAAATTCATCATCTGTAATATAATTTTCTAATATAGTTGACATATCATCCCTGTGATTTGAAACATTTATATTATAGCTAACTATAACTTCTAAATATCTAGATTCCTTACTTATATCTAAATTATCAATAACAAGATAATTAATTTTATAATTGAACATAGGCAATATTAAAGTATATAATTTAAAATAATTATGTAGCCTTCCATTAATTTTAACACTATCAATTTCAACATCTTCTCTGAAGCCAAGCCAAAACGTGATTCTTTTCTTAGCTTTTACACTTTCTATTGTATATACTGCCTTATTGCACAATGTATTCTTCTCAAAATTTATATATAAATCAAATTTTCTATTAAGTAATTTAAAATATTTATTTGTGCCTTTGCCTTCAATTATTCGATAACCAATATATTTTATTATGTAATAAACACCATCCCACCACTCCATTATAATCACCCCAATTAGCAGTTATGGACAATTTTATTATATTTTTTAGTAATATAATCCAAGTTACCTATTCCAAACTCAGCCCAGTAAACCCCACCTCTATATATTTTTGTTAGTGAATTCTTTTACCTATATCAGTATTTTTCTTATTCCTTAATTAATTGTATTTTCCTTGAAAGCCAGATTGCAGCATTTTTTATATTATCTTCCTTACTTTAAGCAACTTCATCCCCATTGTCTTTAGTTTTCTTAAACCATATTATATCACGCAAATATTAAAAAGTTGTGATTTTTCCCAATTCTATAATAAAAGTTCGCCAAGCAAGTCTTATATGCATCCTAAAAGCTAAAATATTGTCTTTCTTTTCTAAAAAAGAGCAGGCAATTAAGTAGCCTACTCTTTCTTCTTTATTGGTAAGTGTCAATTAGGCCACACCTTTAAAAAGATGTAGCCAATATGCTGTCCTGTTCTTTTTTAGAGATTTTACATTCTTCTGGAATTGAATCAAATCAAGGTAGTAGTTGATCACCATGATATCCTTATTTTATTATATAGTTTCCAATTCACTTTAACGTAAAGTAGAATAAAGGCTTCTTTTAAATCCAACATAAGTTATCACGAAGTATAAGAAATATACTCCACCAAATAAAAGTACTGACCTACCTATATAATTAAATGTATTAGAATCAATTCCAGTATAAAAAATGAAAATCTTACTAATATATAGCCCCATTATTCCACTTAGCAGTACGCCCAACACAAATGGAATCAAATAAATAAACACCTATTTGTTTAAAGACTATCTTGTGAATTTCATGCTGATTCAATCCAAGCCTTGACAAGATATCATATCTGAACTTATACTTTGAAGAATCACTAAGCTGCTGAACAGCTAATACTGTAAGAGCTATGCAAAGAAAAGTCACTGCTATATAGAACAATACATAAGACATAGTGAATAAAATAAATTTAACTGTCCCAAGCATATTATCTCGAACAATAATCCTTGAATTCATACTTATAATTTGATCAGTTCCATAATACCAGTTCTGTAACTCATCATTTTTAGCTTTCTCTAATTTTTCTAGCTTCTCTTGTAAGCTCTGTGGTGTTTTCTCGTTAAACTTAGCTACTACAATGGAATAATACGGTGTCATTACTGATGCTATATTATCTGGAACAATGATAATATAGTCACTTCCATTATGACCACTTTGAGAAAATGGAATTGTCTCTACTCCAACAAACTTCATTTTATTTCCATTAATCTCAACTTCATTGCTACTTGCAAAGCTTTTCAAATAACCTTCTAGTTTTTCTTTACACTGAATCATGTATTCATCATTTCTAAGAGCTATTTCTCCTTCGTTAAGCATTTTTCGCAGCTTATTGTAATCACTTAACTTCATATAGGTATCATAATCAAAATAGCACTGATAATCTTTATCACTATTTTCAGTTTTTCCATACTTAGGGTGTTTCTTAAAGAATGGATAGTTTCTATACATATACTGAGATACTTCATCAGAATTATTCTCATAAATCTTATATTTATAAATTTCTTTTAAACTTCATCTGATCGAGCAAAATATAAAACTTCTTCAACGTCATTTTCAATACTTTTTAGTTGCTTTTTTACCTTTCGTTTAAGCTCACTTTGCATACTATCATTAATAAGTTCTAGAGAAGTTAAAGGAACCTTAACTTCGTGCACCCAGTTTACCATATAATCCGCCAGCTCTTTTTTTTTCATCCTCTTTCTGTCTAAGCTCTTCAAGGAAAAATTTATTAAGTCTTCTTATAATAAAATAATAGAAACGATCATCATATCTTGGCGACTTCTCCATTACATCCGCAAGAAGTATAGGCTCTTCTAATTCCTGTAATTGTTCCTCTATTCGCCGAAAAAAACGGCTTCTTCTGTGATAATTAATCAGTAAGTAAACAAAAATCACAAATACCCAAATTACATCTATTAATAATATACCACCAGTCCGAATTCCCAAAAGCTTAAGATAAAAAGATAATAAAAGTAATCCAATTAAATTAATGCAAATGAATATTAGCTTATCCTCAACATAGTCAAACCATTTCATTTTAAGCTCCTCCTTATCCACAGCGATACCCTAGACTTCTCTTTGTTTGAATAATTTCAGGAGCATGAATTTCTTTGAGTTTTTTCCTGATTCTAGAAACATGAACACTTAAAGTATTGTCATCTATAAAAACAGAATTATTCCATAAAAAGTCCATTAAATCTTCACGAGACACATATTCTCCCTGCTTTAGAAATAGGTAATGAAGAATCTTAAGCTCATTATGCGTAAGATCAATACTATTGTTTTTGTATCCCATTGTAGCGGATAATATGTTTAACTTCACTCCATCACGGTATAATATACTCGAATCTTCTTTCGCCGCGGAAGTCCTTTTTAAAACTGCTTTTATTCTTGCTAAAAGTATTGGTGCTTCGTAAGGCTTTGCAATAAAATCATCGCCTCCCATAGTCATACACATAAGCTCATTCATTGAACTATTTTGTCCTGTTATAAAAATAATAGGAACTTCGGATTCCTTTCTTATCTCCTTACAAATTTGAAGACCATCTATACCTGGAAGTGCAAGATCAAGTAAAATGAGATCTGGGTTTTCTCCCTTAATCTGTTGGGGAACAGAATCAAATTCTCTTACAATGAAAACATCATAAAGTTCATTTCTTAAAATTATTTCTAGCTCCTCACAGATAGATATATCATCTTCAACAATTGCTATTTTCACCTTCATTCCTCCAATTGTCTAATACTCAACTATTTAATACTTAAATCACCTTTAAAAAGATTATAACACAAGATTATTGCACTTTTATACAATCTATATTTTCATGCCAAGTATTACAAAATAAATACCATATATTACATCTACCAAGGATTAAAACTATTTTATACAGTTATAGACATTTTCTAAGAGTCATTGATAAAATAATTCTCATATGATATAATGGCAAAAAACTAAAATCATTTTTATAATTTTAATCAAATTTTAATGTTTCTTAAATTGTTTTTAAAGCTTCTGTTATTATAATAAAACCATACTATATAACAGGAGGTTATATTTATGATCACTTTAGAACAAGTAGAAGAATTATGTGAGCGAGCAAATATTTCTTATGATGAAGCAAAAACAATCCTTGAAGAAACTAATGGTGATATTCTTGAAGCTATCATTAAGCTTGAAAAACAGAATCGCATTAAAGCCCCTGAAGGTGGGGGCTATTACTGCTCAAGAAATACGCAACAAAACAAAGAAGAAAATAATACTAATAAAAATTTTGGAAATGGATTTAAAGAAGATAATGATACATCCTTTGGAGAACTAATAGGCAGATTTTTTAGATGGTGTGGCAAAATAATAAGTAAAGGAAATAAAAATAGCTTTGAAGTTATAAAAAATGGGGATAGAATAATGGCAATTCCAGTAACCATATTAGCAGTTCTTATATTATTCATGTTCTGGATTACTATTCCTATTATGATTTTGGGTCTCTTTTTCGGATATAAATATATGTTTAATGGTCCTGATTTAGGAAAAGAAAATGTTAATCATGCAATGAGTTCAGTTGCTGATGCGGCTGAAAATCTAAAAAAAGAATTTAAAGGTGAAAAATCTGATGAGGAAAATTCTGATAATTGAAGATGAAGAAAAAATAGCACGTTTTATTGAACTAGAACTTAAATACGAGGGCTATGAAGTAGAAAAAACTTATAATGGAAGGGATGGGTTAAAACTTGTTGAAACCCACCCCTTTGACCTTATATTACTTGACATTATGTTACCAGGTTTAAATGGAATTGAAGTTCTTAGAAGGATTAGACAATTCTCTAATTTACCCGTTATACTTCTTACTGCTAGAGACACTGTTGTAGATAAAGTTACAGGACTTGATGGAGGTGCTGATGACTATATTACTAAGCCTTTTGCAATAGAAGAATTGCTAGCTCGGATTAGGGCAGCCCTTAGGAAAAATGAAGTTAGTAATGCATTAGAAAAATCGTCTGAGCTTGTATCAGGTGCTTTACGTCTTGATCCTATGAAAAGAGAAGTTCATGTAAACAACACTTTAATATATTTAACAAAACGTGAATTTGATTTGCTGCATTATCTTTTAGAAAATAAGAATATTGTCATAAGTCGTGAAACCTTAATTGAACATATTTGGGGCTATGATTTTTCAGGTGAAACTAATGCAGTAGATGTATATATTAGATATCTCCGTGCAAAAATTGAAGAGCCCTTTGGAATAAAAATATTATATACTGTTCGGGGAGTGGGGTATGTAATAAAAGATGAATAATAAAAAAAGTTCAACTTCAACCAATATAACTAATAAAATAAGTTCTTCCCTTGTTATAAAACTCAATGTCCGAATGATAGGAAGGCTATTTTCTGGATTTTTGACTATTAACACCCTTATTCTTTTAATGGGTTTTTTTGTTATACTATGGAAAGCAGAAATAGGAACACAAGATATAATTGAAGCATTGAAACAACCTCCTGATAATTTAGAATCCATATATCATCTTAACAGAGATTATGAAATAATAATGGAAGAAACCTCAAAAGGTATCATACTCCCTCATAATATACAAAAAAAATTACCTGTAGAGATACATAATGCTAAAAGAAGTATCAATATGTCCAAGACTAATAAAGATATAGGATTATTAGAAAAAATAGATTTAATAAAATATACTATTGGGTTTTCTATCAATAATTTATCTTATCAAATAGTATATTCTTTAGGCTCTAATTTAAAATTATTTATATATTTATTTTTTATTGTACTAATATTTGAGCTATTAATAATAATTAAAAATATAAGTAAAGGTTCAAAAATGATAAAGAAAACTCTCAAACCTTTGGCTGATTTAACAGAAGTAACTAAAAGTCTTAATGCGGAGGTATCTTCTATGGCCTCTAAGGCTGATGGTACCTATATCAAAGATTTGGCAGGAGTTATTAGTAATATTGATGCCAATAGGCTTGATAGTCGTATATCTGTTGATAGTTCCCAAAATGAGCTTAAAGACTTGGCATCTGCTATAAATGATATGCTAAACCGTATTAATGATTCTTATCAATCTCAAGTACGGTTTGTTTCTGATGCTTCTCATGAACTCCGAACACCTATATCTGTTATACAAGGATATGTAAATCTCCTTGACCGTTGGGGAAAAGAAGATCAAAAAACTATGCAAGAATCAATTGATGCAATTAAAAGTGAATCAGAAAATATGAAAGTCTTAGTAGAACAGCTCCTTTTTCTCGCTCGTGGAGATAATGAAACTATCCAACTTTACAAAGAAGTTTTTGACTCTTGTGAAGTTGTGAATGAAATAATTCATGAGACACAAATGATTGATAAAAATCATAATTTTGAAATTGATTTAAACAAACCAGCTTATATTAATGCAGATAAACAGCTTCTTAAACAAGCTATTAGAATACTCGTTGACAATAGTATAAAATTTACTCCTAGGGGGAAAAAAATTATTTTAAAAGTTGTCATTAAAGAAAATCATGTCCATATTATTGTTCAAGACAGTGGTATTGGTATAGATCCTGAAAACTTGCCCCATATATTTGATCGCTTTTATCGTTCAGATGAATCAAGGGCAAGGAAAACAGGTGGTTCTGGCTTAGGTTTATCAATTGCCAAATGGATAATAGAACGCCACGAAGCCTATTTTGAAATATTAAGTAGAGTAGACATAGGTACTCGTATAACCATTGTTTTTCCTACTGCTAAATCTTTAGAGTCTTAACTATCAATTAATCAATAATCCATAAGTATATCAAGCATTTTGTTAGTATTATTCATGAATGATTTCATAACTATATAATGTTCTGTATCTTCATATTTCACCTTATTAATTCCTTCTTTTATTTCATAGATAATAGAATCTGGATATGCCATTATTATTGGTGAATGGGTAGCAATTATAAATTGAGAATTCTTAAGAACTAATTCATGTAGCCTAGACAACATGGACATTTGTCTTGATGGTGATAAGGCTGCTTCAGGCTCATCTAATATGTATAATCCTTTCCCACTAAATCTATTTAAAAATAAAGAAAAAAAGGATTCTCCATGGGACTGCTCATGCAACGAAAGCCCACCATAAGAATCTATAATTTTATTCCCTAAAGTTTCCTGATCTAAATTATCTATATTTGTAGCCAAATTATAAAAACTTTCTGCTCTTAAAAAGAATCCATCCTCAGGTTTTGTTATTCCTTTTACTAGCCTTAAAAATTTATACAAATTAGAATGGGTTTCTGTAGTAGAAAAATTGAAATTTTTTGTTCCTCCTTCAGAATTAAATCCATAAGCGATAGCAATTGCTTCTAATATTGTAGACTTCCCAGTACCATTTTCCCCTACTATATAAGTTACCTTTGGGTGTAGCTCTAATGAATTTAAATTTTGTATAACTTCCAAGGAAAAAGGATATTCTGAAAAGGAAGGTATGTTTTCCTTAAGTAGTTTAATAGATCTTATGTAATAATCACTATTCCACCACTCCATTATAATCACCTCAATTAGTAATTATGGACAATTTCATTATATTTTTTATTAATATAATCCCCTAACCCACCCTCACTTTAAATTATAAATTAGTACATGGTAGTAACAATAACAATCTAATTGTACTATTGTAACATTTATGGGCATAATTTGTTATATGTGGAATCGAACCACTGGCCTCGCCCCAAAGCCGCCACCTATATGACTTGACTTATTTATAAGGTTTGTACTCACCTTTATAATCTAAAGCTACCAACTTTTATTTAAATTAGATCTACAGTCCAATTTAATCCTTGAATTTTTGTATCCAATTCTCTAAATTCCTTTGATAATCTACCAACTTCTTTTTGCATTTCTTTTACATTTACTATACTAATATATTTAATTTCTGTTCTAGAATATCTATCCTGTTTAATACTTGCAGCTTCAGCTATATGGGATAATACTAATCTTTTTTCCCATATACCATCTCTTTCTGCCAATGCATCAGCCAAAGTCCATTCTTCGTTAAATCTAGTTTGGTTATTTGTCTTATTTATTCTCTTAATAAGATTTGTTAGTTCAATTACACAATTTTCAAACTCTCTTAAAAGTACATCAGGTTCTTCACTTGGTTTATCACCTTCTTGAACCACCACATTATTTTCCAGCCTACTTTTAAGTTGTTCTATTTTCTTTTGTAAATCAGCTCTTAGTATTAATGCTTCTGCCAACTTCATAGTTTTTGCCCCCTTAACTCATATATAAAATATATTAGTCTCAAAATATGAAATTAAGTCAATTATATCACTCTTAACTAAAAAGTAGTGTTAAATAAATTATCTTTTTCTCTTTAGAAAGAAAAATAAAATTAAAATTAATGCTAACATATTTAAAACTGCACATACTCCTATAGATTTTTCTAAAGAAATATCCGAAACTTTACCTATAATTAAATTTGAAAATCCTCCAACTATATCTCCTATCATAGCATAGACAGAAAGAATTGTCGCCCTATCGAGTGTAGCAATGCTTTCATTCTGTATTGTATTTGTTAAAGGTTGAGTTATAGCAAAAGCACCCTCTATCATGAATATAATAATTATAACTAATATCCAATTTCTTATATAAATAAGCAATATATTAGCTACTATTATCATTCCAATTAGGATAATATATAATTTCTTTGTTCCAATTTTCTGGTTCATCTTGTATGCTTTTGCTGATAAGAGACAAGATATTTGCATGGATGCTGTTAAAAATCCAAAATATTTAATATTAATGCCACTTCTCAAATATATAGGTTGATTTAAGAAGATACATAATGCGTGGGTACTTTCTGCAATTAGGGCTATAGATATTATGAAAATAAATATAGTTTTATTATGCCTTAAGCTTTTAAAGCTTTTTATTATGCTAACTTTTTCTTCATTTCTATGTTCATAATTATCTACTAAAAAGAATGAAAGAACAAAAGCTATTCCATAAGGAATAATAGTGAGAAATGCAGTTAAATCTAAAGAATACTTTACTATAAATGAATTCATAAATGAAGCAATTAAGAATCCACTTGTGGAAGAAGCAGAATAGTAGCTAAAAGCTTTATAGCTATCTTTTCCATCTATAGAAGCATAAATGAGGGCAGAATCACAACCAGATATACCTGATATTGATATAGCCACTATAATACTTTCCAATAAGAACATACTAAAAGAATGAGCATTATAAAATATTATTTTTGACAAGAAAAACAAGAAAAAAGATATTACTAATGTATTTTTATAGCCAATTCTATCACCAATATATCCCCAAGGTATTTCAAATACAAACATAAGGATTATAAAAATTGCTTCTATAGTGAAAATATTGTTTAATGAAAGGCCTCTATTTTGTCTAAACAATGTAGCAACAGGTCCATAAAAAACTAAACCTTGTAAAAAAGCTATAATACAAAGTAAATATACATTTCTATTTCTATTCATTTTGACACCTCCACAATTAATTGCACAACAAAAAACCTTATATAATAAGGCAAAAATTTATCTTATAATGTTACTTATTCATGCAATTAATGTTTAGATGCCGCCATAGTCAGATTCTCCTTTGAATAAAATTAATAATTACAGATATTATAACATAAAAAAAGTTCCTTTCTCTGAAAATAGAAAAGAACTTTTATCAAACATTTTTCATTGTTTTAATTTTCCTTAAGTTCTAGTTATAGTTGTAGGTATAAATAAAAGAACACCAGACATCATATTTAAAACTTGTCTTAAAGCAGACTCTACACTTGAAGTATCTCCTGTTATTACAAGAGAGCCACTAAATCTATCTAAAAATCCTATTTTCACATCTGCTGATTTTGTAGAAACATCAGCAGCAATTATAGCTCCCTCACCGGGAGTAATGGTTAATATGCCTATAGCATCGCCTTTTTTCCTATCAAGTCCAAGCTTTATATATATATATCTTCTTGGGGATTAGATATTAAATGTGCTAATGTGATTTGCTTCCCTGGAACGTACTCTTGTATTACCCTTTGCTTCTCTTCCTTCCCCATATAATAATACTCCTTTCATATAGTAACACCTTTTCTTTGCAGACATATTCACTAAACGAGTACAAACCCGTCGTAAATAATAAATTATATACTCTCTATCAATCTATTATCTGGATGAGATAATAAGACAATATCTATAATTTTTTTATATTGTATATCATGATATTTTGCAGATTGTATAGCATTCTTTACAGAAGAAACATCCCCTGTAAAAATCAATAAACCTTTACCACCTATACCATTTGCCAATCTAAGTCTTATTAATTCTATATTTGATGAATCGCATAAAACATCTGCTAATACTATAGATGCAACAGAAGTTCTTGTTTCTATTATCCCTAATGCTTTAATATTTTCAGGTTTCTTTTTTTCTTTTAATGCATAAAATACTTGTTGATTTAAATTATTTATTGCATGACTATAAAGTATAGATTCTTCTCCTATTGCTCTGGATATCTCCAATGCAAAGTTTATAGATTGTACTGTACCTTCAATTATTATAAGATATTTTCCAGGGCAAACAGAACTACCTGTTATTAATCCTATTTTTGTTTGCTTAAGAATATTATCAAGTATTTCCATGCCTTTAGAAATACTTGATGTTTCTATTAACCCTAAGGCTTTCTCCAAATTTATCCCTTCTTTAAGTGGAAAACTATATTAAAATAATGCAAATATTATAGCACTACACACGAATATTGTAGTCGCAGGGGGATCTATATGTGAGTCACAATTAGTATTAAATATTCTACCTGCTATTTCTGCAACTATACTTGCCAATACAGCAAAAGCAGTAGCAATCCAAATATTGCCTGATGCTATAGCCGCATATCCTGCAACCATACTAATATGATGAGTAGTAGGAATTTCAAATCCCATTTGTGCAAATATCAACAATGCTGCACTTATACAGAATCCTAATACATTTATTTGAGTTAAAATAACTAAATATGATATTACAAATCCTAATCCAAATCCAAGAACTATATTAAAGAATAATGTTTTACCATCAAGTAATATTTTCTTCTTTTCTCCACTTGAATCTTTCTTCTCTCCAAAAATACCAGTTTTCCCAAATAAAAGTCTTGCTAATACTCCTAAAATAAATACTGTTAAGCCTGGAGTATCCAATTTCAAATTCATTGAAACAAATAAGTTATTTAGTAAATATCCTAATATACCAAATAGTCCACCAACTATTAGTACCGTAGAATCTCCAAATTTGTTTAAAGATGTCAATATATCTGTCCCATTTTCCAAATATTTTTTCTTGTTTGCAGCAAAGGCAGCAGCAGCTACCCCACCTGCAAAGGCAATATGAGGACCAAATAAACTACCAAATGTAACATCATTTAATATTGTTGGAGAACCTCCACTAGCCAAAACAGCTATGCCTATCAATCCTATAAATCCTGTGAAGATAAATGCTGGAAGTGCTCCTATAGCCGCTCCAAAAAGCCCTCCACCAAATGCAGAAAGAATTGTCTGTATGCCCACTTTTCTCATCTCCTATCCATTAATCTTTACTTAATTGAAAAACTACCTACTAATGAACATCTTCTCTTCCTAGCAAAACTTCTAGCAGAAGTCAATCCTTCTCCAGTTGGACCAGCTATAGTGAAAGTGGGATATCCTTCTCCACCAAATCCTAATCCAGCAAAAGATGGTGCATTTTTTACGAAAATAGTGGTTTCTATTTCTCTGGCAAATCTGGATAGATTGTCCACATTTTTAGAATGCATTATAGCTGTATGTCTATTTCCTTGCTCTACTTCAACAGCAAGTTTTATTGCCTCATCTATGTCTTTAACTCTAACTATAGGTAATATAGGCATCATAAGTTCAGTTACTACAAATGGATGATCCTTCTCTGTTTCAACTATTATAGCTCTTACATCATGTTCACATTCTATATCTACAGCTTTAAGTATAACTTTTGCATCTTTTCCTACAAATTTTCTATTTATCCTACCATTTTTATCTATTACCATACTGGCCAATTTATCTATTTTTTCTTCATCTTTTAAATGATATACATTATTTTTATTCATTGAAAATATTAAATAATCTGCTACACTATCAACTACTATAACTTCTTTTTCTGCAATACATGGTAAATTATTATCAAAACTACAACCTGCAATTATATCTCTAGCTGCTTTTTCAATATCGGCAGTTTCATCTATTACTGCTGGTGGATTACCAGCACCAGCTCCTATTGCTTTCTTCCCTTGAGATAATGCCGATTTGACAACTCCTGGTCCTCCTGTAGCTACTATCATTTTTATTTTTTCGTGTTTCATCATAATTTCAGCATTTTCTATACTTGGATTACTAGTTGTAACTACAAGGTTTTTAGGTCCACCAGCTTTTTCTATTGCTTTATTTATCAATTCAACAGTTTTCATAGATATATTTTTAGCACCTGGATGTGGGCTAAATACTACTGAATTACCTGCTGCTATCATTCCTATTGAATTACAAATTACAGTTTCAGATGGATTTGTTGAAGGTGCTATAGCTCCTATTACTCCATATGGGGACAATTCTACAAGAGTAAGTCCATTATCCCCTGTAAATACTTCTGAATTCAAATCTTCTACACCTGGTGTTTTCTCTATAACAAGTTTGTTTTTCTTTAATTTATCTTCATATCTTCCCATACCTGTATCTTCTACGCCCAATTTTGCTAACAATTCAACATCTTCCATAAGTTCTTTTCTGATGGTTTTTATAATTCTTCTTCTGTCTTCAAGGTTATAGTTTTTAAAAAAGTCTTTTTGAGCTATATAAGCTTTTTCTATAGCTTCATTCATATTATTAAATACACCGTTTTTACTTTCCTCTTTACAATAAGATGAAGTATCTTCTCCCTTTAACTGTTCTACTACTAAATTCACTATCTGTTCTAAATCCATTTTATCTAATTCCATCTAATATTATCTCCTTCCATTTCAAAAGTTTTTAGAGCATATAAAGCAACCTTTGTATCTTCTTCCACCGTACCTCCACTTACACCTAATGCCCCAACTACTTTTCCATCTATCTCAAGTGGATATCCACCTCCAAAAGGGACTATTCTTCCCTTGTTAGTCCATTGGATTCCATATAAATCACTATCTTCTTTAACTATATTTGAAACTTTGTTTGTAGGCATTTTCAATGCTAACGCTGTATAAGCTTTGTTCATAGATATATCTATACTAGCTAATAATGAATCTTCCATTCTATGAAGCAATATTAAATTACCTCCTGAATCAAGTACCGAAACTACTATGGGAACTCCTATTTCCTTTCCTTTTCTTTCCGCTGCCTCAGCTATTTCTTTTGCAATTTCTAAATTTAAAATTAACTTATTAGAAGCATGTCCCAGTTTTTCTAAAACTTTTTCCTTTACTTCTTGTATAAACAAGTATCTTTCTTCTGCTCTAGCCATTATGAACAAAACATCTGAAAGCCTATTTAAATATTTTCTTAATACTTCATCAATATTAGTTTCTCTGCTCAAAGATATTATTAATCTTTCTGCTCTTCTCACCATAGTTCTGGCAACATGTAATACAGAAGATGATGTGTTTTCCCCAGGTAGCACAAAACTTTTTTGACGACCTACTTGAGCTTCATATTTATCTATAATATTTTCTAAATAATCTACATCAGACTGGGAAATCTTATCATCCAACTTTTCTTTTCCATTATCATCACTAGCAAGTTGAGCTCCTAAAACAAATAATCTCTTTTGTATATTTCTCAATTCTTTTTTTATATCTTCATTTGATACAATAGAATACGCTACCCCTATCATAGAATTTGATTCATCTATAGTTCCATAACAATCTACTCTCAGACTATCTTTATTTATTCTACTTCCTCCAAACAGTCTAGTTTCTCCTTTATCTCCAGTTCTAGTGTATATGCTCAAGTCAATCACATCCTTTACTGATTAACTTCAATATTATCTACTATAGCTACTATTGACCTATCAATTGGCGCTTTCAAATCTTGAAATGCTTGTCTTGCCGAACTTCCTGTAGCTACAAGTACAATTTCTCCTGTACCTGCCCCTACAGAATCTATTGCTATTTCACAATTACCTACTGGATTATATCTCATATCTAAAGGTTGTACTATTAGAAGTTTCTTACCAACAAGGCCTTCATCTTTAGTAGTAGCTATAACTACTCCTTCTACTTTACCTATATACATTTAAAAACCGCCTTTAATTTTTTATTTTTATATCTATACCTAGGCTATGTGCCATATCTTTAGCTAATGCTGTAACTATAGTATCTTTTGAAACTACAATTTCACAATTATCTTTTTGTGATTTCATTATATCTTCTGTTGTAATTAACTTTTTATTTAATAAAATTGATTGGCTCTCTTTGGGTTCTAAAGATTCAAAAGAATTTACTACACCATCATATAATTTTTTAGCACTAGTAAACTTTATATTATAGCTTTCTAATCTCTTTAAATTATCTTTAATCATATTATTATAAGCTATAGGAACTTGTGAACTTAATTTTAATCTTATATTATTTTCAGGATCACAAGCATCTTTTGCAGCTATAATGGAAATTCCATTCATTATTCCCCAAGATACTAAATAGGTAATTAATGTATCTGATATTCCAAAAGAAATTTTTGAAGCTGAGTTCATAGTTAAAACAGGTATTATTATTTTCTTTATATCTTGTTTTAAATAATCTATATCTTTTATTTTATCCTCTACAAAAACATCTTCTATACCTAATTCTTGCTTTATAATATCAGAACCCAAAACAAACTCAGCTTTTTTAGATAAAACAACTTTTAAATTCCATCCATCATTAATTAGTTTTTTTATATTTTCAATTGAACTTTCAAATCCAATTTTTCCTCCAGTAAACAATACTAACGCTTTTTTCTCTCGTTCATACATTTCACTTATTATTCTTTTAGTTACTTCTTTCACAATAATATTTATCATTTCTTCTATATTCAATTTATTCACCTTCCCCGTTGCAATTTAATGCTATACCAAGAGGTGTAATTAAAAGGGGGTTTAAGGGTTTTATTGTTTTTATTCCTATATACTTTGTAAATACTTCTTCAAATTTAGTAAAACTACATGCTCCTCCTACTACATAAATCTTATCTACAGAATATCCTTGTATATGTCTTTTTACAATTTCAGCCATTTTTTCAATTACTGGTTTGATAGCTACAAATACTTTTTCCTCTTTTTTAGGATCTCTCTTTAATTTTTCTGCTTCATCAAAAGATATTCCATAACTTCCTCCTAAAACTAAGGTCATATGAGTTCCTCCTGTAGGTTCATCTGCTGTATATATAACTTTACCTTCTTTTAAAATGCTTATCCCTGTAGTACCTCCACCTACATCTACTACTGCTCCATCTTGAATTCCTAGAACAGTAGCAGCAGCAGTTGGTTCATCTATAATATCTACTACATCCATTCCTACAGATTCAACAACATTAGATATAACTTTAACATTTCCATCTATTGTTCCAGGAGGAACGGCTATAGCTGAGTAGTTTAAATTAATCTTAAGCATTTCTTCTATATCATGTTTTAATTTTTCTAATATATTTACAGCTCCAATATAATCTACAACTATGCCGTCTTTTACCACTTTAGCCTCTTGAGAAGCTCCTGCTATTGGATTACCTTCCTGGTCAACTATAGCTAAAACTATATTAGCTGTTCCTAAATCTACCCCTACTTTTAATTTTCCATCATAGGAATTACAGCTTTTAGTTTGTATGAGATTATTAAACTTCCCAATATACTCATTTACCGTTGATAAATCCATATTAAAATACTCCTTATTTTCTAACTACTTTTACTTTATCTCCATTTTTTAGACCTGAAGAATTAGCTTCATCTATATCTATATGCATTTCTAAACTATATTTATTTGAAACTCTCACAAGAACATTATAAAATGCTGTTTTTCTTATACCTTCGGATAGTACTGTTACCATTTCCCCATTTTTGAATCCACGCTTTTTAGCATAATCCTCTGGCATGTGTATATGTCTCAAAGCGACTATAACGCCTTTATCTTTTTCTATACTTCCATTTGGACCTTCAATAATTATTCCTGGAGTATTTTCTATATCCCCAGATTCTTTCACTGGAGTTTTTATCCCTAATTTAAAACTATCAGATATAGAAATTTCAACTTGGGTATTATTTCTTACAGGTCCTAATATTCTTACATTTTCAAATTTACCTTTTGGTCCTTTTATAGTTACTGTTTCTTTAGATGCAAATTGTCCTGGTTGACTTAAATCCTTAAACTTTGTTAGTTCATAGCCATATCCAAACAAATTATATAGATCTTCTTCACTAAGATGTACATGTCTATTAGATACTCCCACAGGGATTAAGCCCTCTTCTTCTTCAAGCTTTTTTTCTACTTCTAACACAATTCTTCTAATTAAGGCTTCATTAATTTCCCCCATATAAAGTTCTCCTTCCATAACCTATAATATTGCTAAAACTATTTTGCTTGTTCTGCTTGTGCATGTGGTAAGATTTTTTCTGTATCAATATGAGGTCTTGGAATTACATGTACTGAAACTAATTCTCCTACTCTTTCTGCTGCTGCAGCTCCTGCATCAGTAGCTGCCTTAACTGCACCTACATCTCCTCTTACCATTACTGTGACTAATCCTGAACCTATTTTTTCATATCCTATCAATTCAACATTTGCTGATTTTGTCATAGAATCTGCAGCTTCTATAGCTCCAATCAATCCTTTTGTTTCAATCATTCCTAATGCTTCTCCCATTTGTTATTCCTCCCTTTATTTTTTATTATGAATACAAAGTACCCTAGGTTCTCCTTTTTTCCTTGGACATTTAGGATCTCCGCAAATATTACATATATCTTTAACATTTTTATTCAAAGAAACATCATTTATTTTTTCTTCAACTTTTCCATTACTGTCTTTATCAGTTTTCTTTTCTGTTTCTTTTTTAATTTGTTCTGTTACTTCTTCATTAATAACTTTCTTAACTTCATTATCATCTTTTATTCCTATATCCTTATTTTCAATTTTCTCTGTCTCTTTAAAATTTCCAACTGTTTCTAAACTATTTATTAACTTTTCAATTTCATCATGGGGTCTAGGTATAACAAGTTTACTCCATATTTTATTCACTTTAGCTGCTGCAATACTTCCAGCTTCAACTGCAGCTTTAACTGCTCCCACATCTCCTGCAAATTTTACTGTAACAAGTCCACCGCCTTTAGTTAATTCATATCCTAAAAGCTTAACATTAGCTGATTTTACTCCAGTATCAGCAGCCTCAATTGCTGCAGCCAATCCAACTGTTTCTATCATACCTAGTGCAAACTTAAACAATATTACACCCCCTCTTTAAAGACTTTCCATTACTTTTTTTACAATCATTTCAATATCTACATAGTTATCTGAATCATCTTTGTTTCCATTTTCTTTTTCATCTATTTCAGCATCATCTGAAAATGATTTAAAGGCGATTCCCTTTATTAATCTTGCTGCATTAGCACCTAGTTTTCTTAAATTATGGTGTTCATCCTTTATATTTAAACTAAATAAAGGTTCCTCTTTATTCAACTTCTGATAATGTACTATAATATTTCCATCTTTACCTATGCCAATGCCTACATTTAATTTTGAATCTTCTGCTGCACTATATCCTAATTCTATAGAATTTTCTAAAGGTTTCGATTCAATATTATATGGAAGTCCTTCTTCTTCAATTCCCCACAATAATTGGTTATATGAAGATTTATCCTTTATTTGTGATGAATAATAAATATTGATTGTAGGCCTATCAACATTATTCATTTTTTACATCCTCCTTGTATGACAATACAAGACCTGTTGCTACGGCATTTCTAGCACCTTCCACGCTTCTTATATTAGCCCTACCTGATACTATTCCATATTGAGATAATGCATCAGTAACCAATTGAGGAACTTCAAAATCTAAAGCTGAACCACCTAATAATACAACATATTCAATATCTCTTATATTTCCGGTTTTACTAACTATCTTCAATGCTCTTATTGCATTAGTTACAAATACTTTTTGTTTAGCAGCTTTTCTAACTATCTTTATTTTTTCTAAAGAATGATCACTTGGTATAGGTATCATATTTCCTTCTTTTAAAATTACTACTCTTGCAAAAACTTTAGGATCTAGTTGTTTTTCAAAAAATTCTACAGAACCATCTTCATGTCTAATATGAAAAAGACTTTCTACTTTAGCAAGTGGATATTTCTTTATATCTTCAGCTAAACCAAAATCGTCTAATCCTAATTCAGAATTTATAAGCATAGTAACCATATTACCTGCACCTGCTAAATGTATAGATTTTATTTTCCCATTATTATCTATAACAGAGGCATCTGTAGAACCTGCTCCCATATCTAATATTGCTAAAGGAGTACTGCTACCAGGAGTTGTAAGGGCTCCCCTTATGGCCATATCTGCTTCTATTCCGCCAACTTCAACTTGAACTTCTATCTCTTTTTCTAGTTCTTCTGCTATCATACTCATTTGTAATTTATCAGATTTAACCATAGCTGCTATTCCTACTGCATTTTCCATAGAAAACTCTCCTGCAACTCCTCCTTTTACTTTTTGAGGAACAAAAGTATCAACAGCTAATAAATCTTGTATCTTAATTTCACTTGGGTGATGTTTCGTAAGATTTGCCATTACTTGTCTTACTTTTTCCAACATGCCTCCTGCATTAGTACCAGGTTCTCCATTTACATCTAGAATAGGATAACACGATCTTAAAACATCCATTATAGCAGAAGCTCCTTCTTCTACATCTATAGACATTCTTCTTTTCTCGCCAATTACGTTTATTTTTCCTGATGGAATTCTTTTCTCTTTAACATCTCCCTTAGGGGTTTTTATTACAACGGCTGATCTATTTCCTATAAGGGCTCTAGCTATAGGAACTATCATTTTAGTTTCTTCTGGAGTTAATCCAAATTGAGTAGCTATACCAAAAGGATTTGAAAGAACTTCTACTACACCACCAACAGGTGCTACTTCTATAGCAGTTTTTACTCCTTCATGTACTTTATCTATCAAAGCTACTTCATCTACTATTGGTATAGTTTTAATTAATCTATTATTAACTAAAACTCCATCATCTTTTTGCATAATAGCCCCTTGTATATCTTTTCCATTTTTTAAAGCTTCATTTATTAAAGATACAGCTTCCATGAAATCAACTTCTTTTGGAACTATGACTATCAATGGCTTTTTATCATCATATTCTTTTAATTTTCTAATATCTATAGTGTAACCAACACCTAGTCCAATTCCTCCAGGTGTAGAAGGATTGTGACCTATCATTGTAGATTCTGTTATAATAGTCTCTGTTATAGTTTCCATTGCTACATCACCAATTACTGGAGCAGCTTCGTTTATTCTAATTAAATTTAAGTCCTTAATATCTATATTTGCCTTATCAAGTGCTTGTTTAAGAGAAGCAAATATTCCATTAATGTTTTCACGTGTACCCTTTATACCAGTAGTTTTAACAATACCACTAGATAAAAACTCAATATTATCATCATAAATTCTAGCTAAAGCTGTCTCTGTAGTAGCATTTCCTATATCTATACCTACTATCAACTCCATCTATAAAACCTCCTGGCTACTTATAAATACACATAATTAATCTTTTCTTAACATATTTCTTTTTTCATATACTTCTGCTGCTTCTCTTACGAAATTGCTATTTATTGTTGCATTATATTTTTCTTCTAGTTCATTAGCTATATCCAATAATTCTTGTTTAGTTGATCTATTTGGTCTTAATGCATTGTATATCTCTAATATTCTTTCATCTGAGATAACTGTAAGTTCAGATGCTCTTCTTAAATTTTTAGCAAATGCATCTCTATTTACTCCTTCAGCTACCTTTGCTTGTAATTCCAATGTTTCTGGTGATATTCTAACATCAGTAGATTTAATATCTCCATTCAAAACGTTATTTAAAGTTATCTCTTCTAACTTCCTATTTGTAGGAGTCTTAACCAATTCTGGACATTTTGTTGCTAAAGGATAATCTTTCTTCGCATCTATTTCAACACCTGAGGATTTATTTTCACTTTCTTTGAATATTTCCTTATCTGAATCATTTTTCATTGACATCATAACTTGTCTAACAACTTCTTCTATCATTTTTTCTTGATTCATTATATTCACCTCCAATAATTAAAACTCTACTTTAAGTTCTTCAGATTTACCATTCAAATCAACATGTTCTGTTTCTTTTATATGAAGAAGTGCTGCTAATGCTTGATACTTAGGTCTTGCCATTTGATCATTTATAGTAGGCACTGGATTTGGTGATTCTCCCTTTGCATATTTTGCTGCATTTTTCCCTATGGCTCTATATACATCTAATGTTAATACTGGTGCTTGTGGAAAAAGTTCTAAATTACTTAATGGTTGCAAATCTTTTTGATGAATTATAGCAGTACCTTTTGATTGTATCCCTATACCGATACCTGAACCACTTAACTTAGCTGCTTCAAGTCCTATAAAAGCAACATCTGAAGTTCTATTTACTCTAACAATCCTAGTTTTTAAACCTTCCTCTTCTATACCTGCAATTATTTCTCTTAACACTTTATCATGAGGTAAATGAATTATTGTTTTATTTTGATATTTTGCAAAAGCTGGAGCTACTCCTATAACTACCTCATCACTTCTAATCCCTTTTTTAGCTATTCCTATTTCTTGTATATTTAAAGTTCCCAATGAAATTGGCTCTGTTTTTTCACTTTTTGATATTGGTTTATCCTTAACACTTAAATTCTTCATAACTTCATCAATTATTTCACGAATAATTTTTTCATCAACAGCCATTTTATTGCCTCCTCTCAGGATCTAATTATTCAAAATCTTCTGGACTTTTAGCGTTTCTAATATCCTTTATTTGGTCCCATCTTTCTTCGCTCATTCTATATCCTGTGCCAGGTCCCATATAATCATTACAGTTATTTACTGCACTTATGACATTATAATCACTATCTAATATAGCTGAAGTATGAAGATAATCTCCTGAAACTCTCTGTTTCAACATATTTAACACTCTTTCCGCTATATCTTCAAAACCGTTTTTATAAAGTGCTTTTACTACATCTACTCCTGTTATTCCTCTGTTCATCATTTCTTCAGCAGCTTTAATATCTTCTACCATATTTCTTTCTGGCATATCTTTACTTCCATTAGCATATGTTGCTGCCTCTACTTCTTCATCAGTTACAGTAGGAAGTCCCAAACCTTCAAATACTGCTTGTATGGCCTTAGCCGCTTTATTTCTAATAGCTACTACTTCTTCTTCAGTCACTGGTTGTAATCCGCCATCTACTTTCAAATCTCTTTGAATAATATTGTAATCATCAAAATCTGATGCATCAAAATTTGAACCTGCAAACATATTGTCATAGTTTGGAACTGCACTATACCCTGAAAATATAAAATCAGTTCCAGGCAACATTTGCATTAAAGTCCTTGCTGTCCTTCTCATTGGTGAATGTGAGAAAGTTTGATCATTTCCTGATGCTACCTCTAAATCCAACATTGTAGTTATAAGGTTTTCTGCAAGTACAGCCCTAATACCAGAAGGAACTGAACCTGGAACACCTATACAACTTATAGAACCATTTTGTAGTCCTTGAACCCCTGCACCTCTTGTAATATATATACATTTTGCCTCTAGATAAAGCATTGATTTACCTTCAGCATTTCCCATCAATACTTCTGCACCTGTACCAGAAGTAAATCTCATTTTAAGTCCTCTTGACGCATAAGCTGAAGCTAAAAAAGCTTTAGACCAAGGTGTATCATCACCATCTACAAAAACTCTTTCTGTTCCATATACTGATACTGTTTCAGCATAACAAGTTAAACCTCTCATACCTAATTCTAATTCTGTAGCTTCTTCTACTGCACATTGAGTTAATACTCCACTTCTTCCAACTTGTGAACCAACTAATAATGCTAAAGCGTTAAATGGAGCATATCTTACTACTGCAACTGTTGTTTCCATTTCGTCAAATCCTCTTAAAGCTGCTTCCGCTGCATCAGCAGCTATTTGAACTGGATTATCTTTAACATTAGTTACATGACATTGGTTTGATGGAGTTTTTCTAGCTCTCATTTTTTGTACTGCCATCATCATTTCAACTACATTCATCTTTGAAACTACATCCACCATTTTTGCTGGAGTCATAGCTGTAGTAAATTTAATTATTTCTTCTCTTGGAATATTTACATCTACTATCTTCCTTGCTATCTCAGTAGAATCTATTTCTATCACTTCAAGAGCATTATCTAAATTTATTGCATAATCTGCAATAAACAAATCTATCATGTCAAAATCTTCACGTTTTTTTCCATCTAATTCTACAACTTTTCCGTTTTCTATCTTAATACTTGGCTCTGGATCACTTGGACTATTCATTGCTATCAATCCAACTTCAGGCCATTCCTTTACAAATCCATCTTTATTTACATCTCGCTGTTCAAGAATTTGAAATCTTTTAGATCTTTTCATATTTATTTCCCCTCCTTTTTGTTATTAAATATATGGTGTTGTAGTAGATTTTGGTTCTTCACCTAAAGCTCCCAATGCTTTCAATCCTACTTCTCTTGCAGCTATAACAGCTTGTCTAACTGCTCCTGAATCACCACTTATTGCTAATATAACTTCATTTGAAAAACTTGTACCATTTGCTGGAGAAGAATAAGAAATTATATCAACATTCGCAGCTTTAACAGCAACATCTGAAATTAAAACACCTATAGCTGCTGGTGCACCTACAATTAGGCCAAATGATTTTCCTACTTTTGCTCCAAAAGCTTTTTCACATGCATAACTTGCTCTAGCTGTATATTGAAACTCAAGGTGACCAGCTTCATTTCCATGTACATCTCCGAAAGTTCTATCTAATTCTTTTAATGAAACTTCTACAGCTCTTCTTGCATCTGATACGTCTTCTGCACCAAATATGATTAATGAACCGTGACCTGCTCCTCCTTTTGTATCCCTTGGAAGTTCAATACTAATTATTTCTGTATTTGTAGCTTTAACTGCTTCATCTGCTGCCATTATTTGAGGGCCTGCTCCTGTACGCCCACCTATAATACCTATAGATCTAAATTTCTTATCTAATTTCATAAATTCATGTAAATTATAATCTACATTAGCTATAACTAAACCTATAGTATCTCCTAAAGCTGTTCCAACAAATTCTGTTAATCCACAATATTTACTAGAAGATTTAGATTCACTTTCAGATTCTTCTACTTCTTTAACATCATCAAGTTTTTTCATTATTTCTTCCATTATTTTGCCTTTCAGTTCTTCTTGCATTTATATACACCTCCAAAATGTTTTTTATTATTTATTAGGTAAAATGTTTTCCACATCTCTGTGTGGTCTTGGAATTACATGGACTGAAACTACATCACCCACATTATTAGCTGCTGATGCTCCAGCATCAGTAGCTGCTTTAACTGCACCTACATCCCCTCTTACCATTACTGTAACTAATCCTGAACCTATTTTTTCATATCCTATTAACTGAACATTTGCTGATTTTACCATTGCATCGGCTGCTTCAATTGCACCGACTAATCCTTTTGTTTCAATCATTCCTAGGGCTTCATTTCCCATTATTTAAACCTCCCCACATTTTTGGAATTAAAACAAGTCTTAAAAGCCATATATAATGTGTTTCATTACCTTAAGCATAATATTTTTAACCCATTTTGTCTTTATACTATCTTGGCTTGATGCTATAAAAAAAAGTCATATATCTATGTATTAAAAAACAAAAATATACACCTATATACCAAAAAGATATTTTCTTGTCCTAATATTATATTTTTTTGTCATATCCAAACTTAAAATATCAGCCTATATATTTCAATGTTTCATTTCCAAATTAATACCTATGCTTATATGCATAAAAAAAGCTGTTAGTCTTATAAACTAACAGCTTGAAAATATCATATATACCATCCACCATTAATTTTAGGTGTATGTTTAATGAAAAGATTACTTTTTAACTTTTTTATTTTTTCATTCTTTTTTTTATCTCTATATTGAGAGGGAGTTATTCCAAAGCTCTTCTTAAAAACTTTACTAAAATAATTAGGCTCACTATACCCTAGTTCAATTGCAATATTTATAATAGGTATATCTGTATCTTTTAAAAGTTCCTTTGCCTTTTTCATTCTATAAAAAGTAATATAGTCAATAAAATTAACTCCTAATTCTTTCTTAAATAATTTACTTAGATAATAAGCACTTAAATTTACATGATCAGCAACATCATTTAACGATATCCCATTATGAAAATTATCTTTTATATATTCAATAGCTTTTAAAAGCTCTTTAGAAACCACACTATCTACACAAACATCATTTATTGATAATTCTTCTGGTTTTCTACTTATCTTATTATAATGTTCTTCTATTATATTTATTATTTCTCTTCCTCGTACTGGCTTTAAAATATAATCATTTGCTCTTGCCCTTATAGCTCTTTGAGCAAATTCAAAATTATCATATGCAGTTAACATTATTATTACTTTGTTTGCATCTTTCTCTTTTATTATCTTTGCAGCCTCTAATCCATCTATTCCAGGTATTTTAATATCCATAAATATAAGATGAGGATTTAATTTCTCACTTAATTCAACTGCCTCTCTTCCTGAACTAGTTTGCCCAACAATTTCAACATAATTTAAATTTTCATATATAATTTTTTTCAAAGCTTCTCTTTCTAAATATTCATCATCTACTAATAGTATTTTATACACCTAAAGCACCCCTTGCATTCCTTATTTTAGGAATTTTAACCGTAACAATTGTGCCCTTGTTTACCTTACTGTCTATATTTACACCATATTTTTTCCCAAAGTAATTTTTAAGAATATTATCTACATTTTTTATTCCTATACCTGTAGAGCTACCTTTAAAGTATTCTTGTGATGAATTATCTAGTATCATATCTATCTTATTTTTAGGAATTCCAACACCATTATCTATTATACTTATACTTACATCTTCCCCTACAGATTTACCTGTAATATTTACAAATCCTCCATCTTCCTTACATTCCAAGCCATGATTGATAGAGTTTTCAACAAAGGGTTGCAATGTCATAAAAGGAATCTTGATGTTTAATATTTCTTCTTGTATATCAATATCATAATCTAACCTATCACCAAATCTAGTTTTCTGTATATTTAAATATTTCTCAATATACTCTACATCAACTCCTAAAGTTACAATCTGATTTGATTTTTTAAGTGTATATCTTACTATTTCAGAAAAAGAAATAGCCAATTCTTCTGTTTTAGTTGCTCCTTCCAATAAGGCTAATCTCCCTATAGTATTTAAAACATTAAATAAAAAATGGGGATTTAATTGAGATTGCAAAGCCTTAAGTTCAGCAGTTTTTAAAGCCCTTTCTAACTCTGACTTAATCTTAGTTTCTCTCAATAATTCCATGTTTTTTTTATTCAATTCTTCTTGATAAACACTTGCTAGTCCCTTTTCAACTATGTGGTTTGCAACTATATGCATCATATTTGCAGCAGCATTTATCTTCTCATATGATATAACAGGTGCTTTATTATACGCATCAATAACTTCGGCTTTATCATGCCATTGATTACTAATCTGCTCCATGCGTTTTTTACCATCAAAGGGCTTTTTATCTACCTTTACTTGTCCAGCCATTATAGATCCTAAATATTGTCCTTCTAAAACTATGGGGATGGCAAAATCCACTAACCCTCCATGACATGTATATATATAGGGTTCGCCAATTCTTGCTGCTTCTAAACCTCCATGTGCATCAGAATAACAGCACTTTTCATTACATTTTGCATCTTTTCTAATAAGACTACAATATTTAGAAAAATTACTAAATTTGGTTATGGGATTGCCCATATAATCTACCGTAACAACAGCTAAACCTGTAGCTTTAGAATAATAATCTTGTATTTTCTGCAAAACATCAACATCTATGATCTCAGAAAGATGAAAAAATTTATTCATAATAACCTCCATTCTGCCACTACCACTAGCGGCATAAATAATGGTACAGGAAAACTCTATACCTTAAGAATGTTTTCTTAAAGTATAGAATCATCTTTCTAACCTTCATATGCTTTCTTAAATATCATTATTATATCATCTTTTGTGGGTTTCCTAGGGTTTCCTATTGTACAAACATCTTCCATAGCAGTTTGGGACATATTTTCAATTTCATCAAAAAACTCTTTTCCATCAATATCCATTTCTTTTATACATACTGGTATACCAAGCTTTCTATTAAGAACTTTTATACTCTCAATTAATGAAGAAACTCCTTGTTCTATACTAGATGCAGGCAATCCAATAGATTTTGCTACATCATTATACTTATATGCACATGTATTATCCAATGAATTATATTCTATAATATATGGTAAAAATATAGCAACTGATCTACCATGAGATACTTTAAATCTTGCTCCAAAAGCATGTCCCATACTATGATTTATACCAAGTGCAGAATTTGTGAAAGCTATTCCAGCCATACATGATGCATTATGCATCTTTTGTCTAGCTAAAGTATCATTTCCATCACGATATGCCCTTAATAAATAACTAAAAACTATCTTTAAAACTCCACTTGCTAAAGTATCAGTAAAGTCTGATGATTGATTTGATACTAAAGCTTCCAATGCATGAGTAAATACATCCATTCCAGTATCGGCCGTAACTGAAGGAGGAACACTATTAGTAAAATCAGGATCTACAATTGCTAAATCAGCTAGCATAATATCTTCACTAAACGCCATTTTTCCATGAGTATCATTATCTGTAATCACTGAATATGATGTAACCTCAGAACCTGTACCACTTGTTGTAGGTATTGCTATAAAATAAGGTTTTTTAACATGTTTTTTATTAGATTCATTCATCATATTCATATAAAATAATATTATGCCTTTTGCTGTGTCTATTGCAGAACCTCCTCCTATAGCTATAATTGAATCAGGCCTGAACTTTAACATAAGATCTATTCCATCTATAACCAAGTCTGAAGATGGATTAGGTTCTACTTTAGAAAAAACTTCATAATTAATTTTTTCTTCTTCTAAAATATCTGTTACTTTTTTGGTTATACCAAATTTGACCATAAATTTATCCGTAATTATTAATGAATTCTTAATATTTATCTTTCGTAAATATTCTATAGACTCTTTTTCATGCACAATATGTGGCTTTAAACTAAACTTTTTCATTAAACCATTTCCCTCCATTTTTAGAAGTACTCTGGCTTTTAAGACTTGTTTATTTGAAAACAAACAAAATATTCTACAATCTTACATAATACATTATAATATACTTCTCATATTCTTACAACATAAATATATTAATCCCTATATACTATTATGAAGTATAAACAATTAATTCATGTAAAATTTCATTTAGACATAATGATTACTATAATAAATATTAATAGCAATTAAATTTAATTGCTATGGGGCTATTTCAAATTGTTAAATAATCTATCTTTATTAATAGACATAGCTGTTTCTTTGTCAACTACCTTTCCCTAAGATAAAATTATATAAAGTATGTCTGAAACTCCTACGACTTAAAAAGTGCTGATATGATGCCTTATTGTACTTCTCTCAATGACTCTCCTTGAGCAAGATTGAAATCAAGATCTTCACACTGATTTTGTGAATATGTATTCCCCTTGCAAATTTATTAAATCGTATAAAATTGCTTATATCTACCTTTCCAACCCCTCAACAATATAATTAAATTCATAAAATAATATTTTTTATATAGTCTAAGACTACTTTAACTTGTTTACTGAATTTTACAGTATTTTTCTATTTTATTTCTTGAATCAATTATATCCTCTAAACTTTGTACAATCTCTAAAACTATCTTGCCATCAAATTTATTCAATATATTAGTAAAAACATGCTTATAATCTATATTACCCTGTCCTATAGGTAAATGTTCATGAGCTATCTCGAGATGTCTATCGGCAATATGTAATATTTTAGGAGCTTTTATTTTAATCATAGATTCAAAATGCTCATAATTATCTATATGAGCTACATCAAGAAGAAACTCTAATTTTGGATTTTGTTGAAACATAATCTCTATATCATTTAATTCATTAAAAATTGGATCTATTCTACTATTATTCTCTAAATATAAAGTAATACTTTCCTTCTCTAGCTCATATAAAGCAATTCTTACTTTATATGATAACTTATATATTGTTTTTGGAGTTATTTCTTCACTTTCACATATTGGATGAATTATTAGCTCATCATGTCCTAAATATTTTAATATTTCAACTAGCTTTGGTATATGCTTTTCAAATTCATTTATATCTAAAACAGCATGAATTATTGCTGGAAAATCATAATATTTAATTATTTCTAATGGATTTGAATCTTTATTCAATGTAATCCCATTTCTATCATATCATATTTGCATAAATTGGAAATTATTATTTTTAGCAAACTCTATTTCTTCTTTATACGGATTAAAATACCTTGCTAAGCATCCTATTTTCATAACATAACCTCCATCTTATAATATTACTCTAGAAAATCACTCTAAAATGTAGTTTCCTCTGAATGCTGTATTTCTAACATATGTTATTAACACTTAATCTAAGTTAGTTTTATTTATCTCCGCTTTTAAAAGGTAACGTTGAGAAATTAATAGAAAATCAATACCACATACCTAAAAAATTTATTAAAGAAGTAAAACACAGGACAAGCTATATATTGCATGACTACCCTCCTGTAGACATCTTTAAGAAAAATAATTTTAAATTTAAAATGTATAGGAAATGGGATACAGAAATGAATAAATTTAGAAGAGGTAAGAATAAGGATATAGATGAAAAAAATACTCAAGACTCATCTTCCCAAAATGGAAAGGTAAATAATATAATTGAACCAGGGAATATTATAACCAATCAATCAAACAAATTAGATTTTGACAGATTAACAGATTTAGACATTCTAGATATTCAAATAAAAAATAAAGGATTTAAAAGTTATAAAGAGTTGGTATATGAATTAAGATTAGAAGATAAAACATATTTTAAATATCCTGCTTCTGAATGGACAGAATCTATTAAAAAAGCAATATGAGAAATGTATTATTTTGATGACACTACCATATATGGAAAAAAGATAGCTAGATTTGATGTAGTATATAAGTTACAAAAACTAGAAATAGAAATAATAAAAATGTAATTGATATTATTATAAAAGAAAGTGAATATAAAAAAATAGATTATACAGTAGCTTATCTTAAAACCACTATATTCAATGAAATAGATGAGTTTAAAGCTAAAATTCAAGCACAAGTTAACTATGATTAAAATAATTAAAGATAAAAAGAGATAAAGACTAGATATTTAGTTTTTATCTCTTTTTATTATATAAAAATTCTAACATAGTCTAATATAAACTAAAGATAAAATCATTATTATAATGTTTTCTAGCATAATAGGTTTTCTTACTACCAGCACTTATAGAGAATCCATATTTTTTCAAGGAACTAATACTCCAAGTTCCTGTTATATTTTCATTGGTAGCTACTTCAATTATTCCACTTGCATTTATAGATATTTTAGTTGCTGGTAATTTATTGTTGTTAAAAGTTCTAGTGCTTTTTAAAGTATACTTACCACTATTACCTGGTCTTTGCCAAGCATCTTGAATTTTATTGAATTGTCTAAAAGAACCACTTGACCAAATTTGAACTCTAACGCCTACTTCAACCGCAGCAGGCTTATAGGTTTTTGTTCTAAATAATGTTCTCCAGATTAAATTGTTGTTTGCAGCACTATTTCTTATTCCTTCATCCTCAAATTGTTCAGTATATCTGTCAATTTCTTCACTTGTTTTTTTATCTAAAATAACAGCGGTTACTGAATCATCTTTTTCGATGTATTTTACATCTATATCTTTTGCATTATATGGGACTTGAACATTTAATAAATCTAGTTTTATATCTGTTATATCTTCTGATGTTGATAAGTAATCTTCATTTTCTATAATTTTTTCTTTGGTTATTTGTACCCTAGCTTTATTTTCTTTTAGTTCATTAAAAGAATTTGCTTCTACATTGCTAGGAGTACCTAATGATATTAAAAATATCATCACTAATAATAAGGCAATGCTGTTTTTTTACTGATTTAAACATTTCACTTCCCCTTTTTGATATTAATATTGTGTATAAAAGTATATCATATATTTACCTCATATCTAAATTTTACATCAATACCTTTTTATTAACTTAAATGTTTTTTATTTCATCAATTGTTAATTTAGTTTATAATATTAATTAATATTATAAATTAGGAGGAGGAATTTTATGAATAACAAATTAAAATTATATTTAAAATCAATTAATTTGCATATTGTACTTTTAGTTGTTACTTTATTATTCAGTAAACTTTATCAATATTTAGATGCAATGATTGGTAGTTGGGTTGACAATTTTTTTGCTTATTTATTCTTTCCAGCTTTTGTTTTAATTGTTATATCGTTCATATTAAATTTATTTATTATTAATAAAATGGATTAAATTTTATTTTAGAGCCTGAAATAAGGGCTCTTTTTTTATGACAATATAAAAGAAGTTGGCATATATCAAGATAAGAAAATAAATAAATATATTATACTAAAAAATATTCTAGAAAATGAAGAAGGGAAGAAAAAAGTATGCAAAATAAACAAGTAAATAAGAAAAAGATTAAAAAGCAGAAAAAGACGTTTGAGATTAGCAAAGATGTAGAAAAAGCTATGAAAATACAGACTGCAATGGAGGAGAAAACCCTAAATAAATGGGTAGATGACACATTTAGAAAAAATATTTTTGACGAAGTTTGGCAGTTAGTGAAAAAATAAGGGGGCTAAAAATGGATCACGTAAATAAAAGCCTTGTCAAATGAAATAGAACTACTTTAATGTAAGGATGTATAGTAAAGAGAGTAATTATGATTAAAATAAGATAAGGGGGAAATGATATGTTGGAATATTTGGAGATTCACATAAATTATACTTCCTGCATTTGCATATATTGTAAAGGATGTTTATGGTGATTTATGGGGTGAGTTAAAAAGGTGTTGACATATCAGTAAAATCATTTTTCCCATTTAATACATGAAAAATATAGTGGATAAATATTAATGTCAAGATTATTTTGAACTATTGTGCCAATATTTCTATGTACGATTTTGCTAATTGTTTTCATTAGATATTTCAGAATTCTGTTCCAAAATCAACAATATTTTTAAAAGTTCACCATTAACATAATTCTTATCTCTACTTATATGGATAACATATTAGGCAAACCTATTTATATATGCTAAAGATAATATCCCTTTTGATTTTAGTATCTTCTATTCTTCATAACATTTTTATATTTTTCCAATTTTCTCCATATACTTCCCTCCATATTATAAAGCTGCTCCAAGAAACTACACTGAAATATGAATTCATTATATCAAAATTTTCACACAATAAATATCCTTTATTTCTAAATCTCCAATTATATTCTTTATTCCTTATAAATTGGGATTTTGACTGTAACAAGTCCTCCGCCATTCATACTATTAGACAATATAAGTTCTCCATGATGTTTTTTGATAATAGTATCTGCTATATATAAACCCAATCCATAATGTCCGTTTTTTGTTCTACTCTCATTTCCCATTGAAAGTTGTTCTTTCCCATATTTTAACATTTTTTCAGAAAAACCTTCACCTTGGTCTATTACCTGAATAATCAACTGGGAATTATCTACAACACTGTTAATGGTGATAATTGAATTGTTTGGAGAAAAATCTACTGCATTAGCTATAATATTCATTAATGCCCGATGTAATTCATTTTTATGTCCTTTTATATACAGATTCTCTTCAATATTCATTTTCGAAATTATATCAATATTTTTTGCTTTACCTAGGGCCATACCTTGTTCTTTCAAGAAATTTAATATATTTATAATACAAATTATTTCATTGGAATTTTCATGAGCCACTTCTTTTTTTGTAATAGCCAATAGATTTTGGATATATTTCTCCATCTGTCCACTGCTTTCTTCAATATAATGACAATAAGTTTTCTGCTCCTTTGTCATATCTGTTTCTGCAAGTAATCCTACATTGCCTTTAACTACTGTAAGAGGTGTTTTTACATCATGTGCCAAAGCAGAGATTTGTTCTTGCCTTTGTTGCTCTATTATCCATTGCTCCTCCAAAGCAGTTTTTAGAGAACTTTTCATCTTATCAATTCCTTGAAGAACCATGTCTATCTCTTTTATATTACTTGCACCTATATTAAAATCTAGGTCTTGTTCTTCTATTTTTTCCGTTGCCAATAAAAGAGATTTTAGTTCACTGTTAATCTTTTTAGCAAATCTATTAGACCATAAAATAATTATTGCAATAAGCTCTAAGAAAAACAGAAATACTATTGTAATTTCAGCATTAGGTAAAACCCTTCTCATTTTTTCACTTTTATATTGCATAGTTAAAGGATAGTTAATAATCAATATACCTTCTTCACGTTCAATACTTATAATATAGCCTGTAGATCTTGTTCCCTGTCGATAGTTCTCCCACTTTACTTTTTTATCCTTATCAGAAAAGTTTCCATATAAATAATGTCCATCATTTGAATAAACTCCAAAACTACACATTGGTGTCAATAAATCCATTGTTACTTTAGGTGTGTTTTTTAATTTCTCAAAATTATTCTGAATTATTTTTTCAGAGTAATTTGCTGGATATACTCCAAATGAAACTACAGAAAATAAATAATAATTAACCATTATTAAAACAATAATAAAGATGCCAAGAGATATAATATATTTTATAAAAATTGTACGAAGTTTCGTGCCTTTTTTTAATCCCATTTATATCCTACTCCCCAAACCGTTTTTATTGGCTCTTCACCATATAATAGAAATTTAGCCCGAATATTTTTTATATGTTCGACAATTATACTCAAATTACTCTCTCTTTCAAAACCAAAAACTGCTTCAAATATTTGTTCTTTTGAAAATACCTGCCCATGATGAAGAGCTAAGTATTCACTTATTTCATATTCACTTTTAGTAAGGGGAACCTTATTATCTAATATGAAACACTCTTTACTCAAAATTGAAAATCTAACATATCCTATATTAATAGAATTTACCTTTTCTCTTTGTTCTCTCCTAAGATGAGCATCAATCCTTGCACGAAGCTCCTGAACTCCAAAAGGTTTAGTTAAATAATCATCTGCTCCCAATCCTAAACCTTTAATTATATCTCCCTCGTCTACTTTTGCTGTAAGAAATAATATTGGACAATCCACTTGTTCTCTTATCTCAGAACATAATTCAAATCCATCAGTACCAGGCATCATAATATCTAAGATTATTAAATGATAGTAACTCAAATTTTCTTGTAAAACTTTTTCTGGTTTACTTACTTTTTTTATATAATGACCACTTTTACTTAATATATTGTCAATCAAGTCTAAAATGGCTTTATCATCATCTACAATTAAAATATTTGCCACAACAATACCTCCTACTCTTCTGCCTTCTTTCCTTCCCATTTTGTAAACCATACTAGCATAATTAAAAAGGATAAAATTGTCCCAAGTATGCAAATAATAATTCCAAGATGTAAATCGGGATCTATAAAATTAATATTTTGGTATCTTATTAATAAAGAACCAATAAATCTAATACTCCAGGAGCATGGAGTAAATGCCCATCTGCCATCTCCCATACCTGTCAGAAATAAAGCTGATATAAGAGATTCTACAATTCCCACACCAATGGAAACTCCTTTTGAAAATCTAAGGCTTAAAAAGAAATGTAAAATATATTCAAATATATTGCTTCCTATCAATATGCCAACAACAGCTAAATACATAGTAAATGGAAAAATATCATTTTCTATAAAAGAAAAACCTACATAAAAACCAATAACAGATAATATAGTACTTAAAAGTCCCAACAATAAAAATAATGTATATTTACTAATAAATGATAAACATTTTATTTTTGAACTAGCTAAAATATTTTGAAAACCTCCTGCTATATATTCTTGATCTGATGCCATTGAAGTTATTATTCCAATTAATATAGGAAAAACTATGCACAATACCTGTAAGTAAGCTGAAACCTTACTAGAACTATTCCATGGAGTATAGGAATAATAACTTAAAAACATAATCAATCCTAAAGCAGGAATATATAAGTGAATCCATATCATTTGAGTAGATTTTAGTTTCATTATATCAGCTTTTAGTAGTTTTTTTAACTGTAACATTTAATTTACCTCCTTTTTTCTAAACCATATAGTTGTTAAAATAGTTAACATAATAAAAATAATAACACTAATAATAGTATCTTTTACTATCATGTCTCCATTTAACAATGGACTATTGTCTGGTACTGGAAGACCATTTGGTAAAATATGAAGAACTGGACACATTAGTGCAGAGATTGTCCCATAAGGTGAAAATTTTAAAATTGAACTTGTTCCAAAAGATACTACCCCAATCATTGTCATAGTTATATTAAAAAGAACAGTAACAAACATATTAAGTCGCACAGTTAAAAACAAACTAATTGGAATCTGGAATAATAATGTTAGTATCAATATAATTGTTGCAAGAATATTAGCCTTTAATGGAATGGTAGATTTATCTATTAAACCAACACCTATAATCCCTATCATAAATATTAAACTAGTAAATATAAGTAAAATGCTAATATATATTATCTTCCCTAGCCATATAGAACCTTTATCTTGTGGATATAAAAGCAATCCTTTGTAAGAAAGGCTCTTCTCCCTTGTGACTACTTGGGCAGAAATAATAGCTAACATTCCTGGAAGAAACATAACATACCACCAGTTGTATGCTCCATTTTGACCTCCACCCCATAAAAGACATAACAAAAATGTAAGTAGTGGTGTTACTATAATAAATTTATTTGTTGATGTTCTTTTACTCTTTTGAAATTCTGCTTTAATTATATCTATCATTAGTTTTCACCCCTATTTCTTTCTACAACATCCATAAATAACTTTTCAAGATTATCCTCTTTCTTTATTTTACCACTATATCCAATAACACCATTGGATATAATACCTATTTCGTCAGCTACTTGTGCTACCTCTGATAGAATATGACTAGATAAAATAACTGTCATCCCTTTAGAAGGAAAAGATCGAATCAATTCTCTTAAATCCTCAATACCGATTGGATCCAAACCATTGGTAGGTTCATCAAGAATAAGCAGCTTTGGATTATTGATAATAGCCATACCAAGTCCTAACCTTTGCTTCATTCCCATAGAAAAATTTTTCACTTTCTTTTTACCTGATTTCTCAAGACCTACAATATTAAGGACTTCTTCAGCTCTCATCTTAGGAAGTCCATAAAGAGTACAGGCAAGTTTTAAGTTTTCCATCGCTGTTAAGTTCGGATATATTGCAGGATTTTCAATTAATGCTCCAATATCTTTTAAATCTTTCCTAGTCCATGGATGATTTTCAAATAATATTTCTCCAGCAGATGGTTTCATAATTCCTGTAATCATTTTTAATGTAGTAGATTTTCCTGCACCATTTGGTCCTAGTAGACCAAAAACAGAATTTTTTCTTATAGATAAGGAAATATTATCTACAGCTATTTGATTTTTAAATTTTTTTGTTAATCCCTTTGTCTCTAAAATATATTCTGACATGATAATTCCCCCTAATTTATTCTTATATTAAAATTAACTTAATCTATAATTATAATATAAACAATAATTATAAGGATTTTATAAGGATTAATTTTTTGCATAAAGAAAAAGACCATGTTTCTCAATTGACAAGAACACAGTCTCATAAATTCCTATGCAAATTTATATTTATATGTTTATTATTTCAATTTCATTACCTTCAATCTTCATTTTATCTAAACAATATTTCATATTATTTGAACAATTTCCCTGTTCTCTTGAACTAGAAACTGATCCTAAGATTTTTATTTCACTTATTTAGCTTAGCATCTCTGTCCTATTTGTCAAAGGTTAACTATTCTACATTATGTACTAAAATCCTTTAACCATTTGACAGACGTTTTAGAACATGAAAAAATAATTATATTAAATATATAGTTGGTGATAAAATTGAATATATCTAAACATCTAAAAAATAAAATCAAATACATCCCTGAAAAACCAAGAATATACCAAATGAAAAATTCCCAAGGAAATATAATATATAATAGAAAGTAAAATGAAAGAAGCTTCCCTACTATTACAATTTGAGAAAGCTTCATTTTATAAAAATACATTAACTATTTTAAAATATTTATGTATTATAAATAAGTCTAATTCTTTAAAAGACAAGAAAATCTTAGTAGGAGAAAAAATAGATAATGGATACAAACTTTTTTATATTTCAGATGAAAATTTAGTTTTAAAAAAGAAATATCCTACAATTACTATACAAGATATAGAAGAATTTTTAGATCAAGGTAGAACAATAGAAGAACGCATAACTTTTTATAAAAATGAAAAAAGCAATTTAGATTTTAAACATATAATTAGTACAGAAATTATGTCTAAATCCTCAAAATCAGTTGAGTTTGTTGAAGAAAATTTTAATCCAGAGTTATTTTCAAACTAATTATTAAACTGTTGTACATCTTCTTATATATAATCTTAATATCCACAATAAGTTTTCTACCTTTGCAACTCCTTACCTTATAAACTAATCTATTATCTTATACAAATTGATTTCTGGACTTTTTTCTCTTAGCTCACCTAGCTTAGGGACTACGGTTGTGAAATGTGGTGAAGCATTGTGAATCTTAATTGCTTCTTCATCTTTCCATTCTTCTATGAAAGCTAAACAGTTAGGGTTGTTTATATCTTCATAAAGATCATAAGACATACACCCTTTTTCTTTTCTACTCTCTGCTATAAGCTCTTCAGCTAAGCTTAAGAATTCTTCCTTCTTACCAGGTTTTATTACACTTCTTGCAACTATTTTTATCATAATATCCCTTCCTTTCAAAATTATTTAATATGACTTCTGACTTTAAATACTAGATTTTTTAACATCTTTGACAATAATAAATACTTCTACCTAAATAATTCTCTTTAATTATAATACCTCCCCAGTTAGACAACAAGACCCTGTATTATTTTTATTCATCATAGTTTTAAAAAATCTAACGAACTACCTTTGATGTAAATGACATAACATTCATTATGCCATGTAATAATATACTAGGTACCAGACTTCCATCTGCCCTTTTTTCATTTAACCAAAATTATAGATAACCTACTATTCCAGCCGTTACTATAAGCATTATCCCTACAACATATTTTTTGTGAACAATGATAAACGATAACCCATGTGGCAAACCAAATAGCAAAGCTTGAATAATATTACCTACTAAATATCCAAACTTATTAGCAATGTTTTACCAATAAGACCTCTGAAAAGTATTTCTTCTGATAGGGATATTTGAATTAATGCTTTTAATAATATTATAATTACTATATTCACACTAATCCCTTATCTGCTTATGGTTTTATCATGAAGCATTTCACTAGTAATATATCCTAAGTATTGAAACAAGATAAGTGGACCAACCATTATGAGCAAAGATACTACAAAAACTAAAAGGCTACTTTTAATTCAGCCTCTATTTTTCGATAGATATAACCCAATCCAATTGAAAAAATCATTATTTCTCCTGTAAAACATGAAATAAAAGACCTATGATAATATAAGTACAAAAGAAAGCTGTATTATTGCTAACATTAACACATCGTTCATATACATTCTCCTTTAACTTTATTAATTTTTTCTCAACTATATTTAAATATTATATTATAGATGCCTTAACTTTAGAAACCCTTCTCTTTCCTTATAATGTATTATCAACCTAAATACTTTCCAAACCAATCAGTAGCCAGCTTAATCACTATATGGAAATGTTCAAGTAAACTATGATTTACTCCATCAATAATTTCTAATTTTGAATCACTAGAAAGCCAAGACTATGCCCATATAAATCTATTTTTTTATAACCTTTTGATTTAGTAAATGAAATGTCGGACTTTAAGTCATCTATCTCTTTCTCAACGGTTAGACTATCATTATCACTTTCTCCACAACCACTAAAATCAAAAGCTAAAGCATTATAACCCAACTTATTAAAAGCTGCAGCAAGTCTTTCAAACCTTCCTTTCGAGTATTTACTAGACATAAACTCATGACACATAATGATTATTGATTTAGAAACGGATGGACATAAGTTTCAGACTAATATTAGATTTCTTGAATTTTTAAAGGTAACTCTTTCCATTCCTAGTTCCTCCTTATACTTACCCTCTGATGAATTCCTCCAACTTGCTTTTCTCATTTCATTTAATTTATAATAACTTTTCTATTTCATTTGTCATGTAATCGGCGAAATCTAATAGTAACTGATCTTTCAACTCTAAGCTAACAACCTCTCCATTATATTTAGCAAGGCATTTATTAACCAGTTCTATATATTTAAAAGGTAATACTTTTACCGCCCATTGACCACCTTCTCTCTTTGAAGATATAATATCTTCCTTTAAAAATAAAAGAAATCTGCATAAATTTAATATGAAATATTCAGTATTATCAATTATACCTTTATACACACCATCAATATCAGATTTAATTGAACGAATAAATATTTGTCTATCTATAGGCTTAAAAATCTCTTTAATAGGTTTACCATATAGTCGAATTCCTCTGTTATAGGTAACAGCAAAATGAGCAGCTAAATCTTCATCTTCGAATCCACCGCATAGATAATTCTTGTCTCTTTTATATTTCTCTCTATGGAAAGCAGAATAATGGAATTCAAATGGGGTAGGATAAACAAAATTTATTAAAAATGATTCCAAGACAACACTTAATTCAATTCCGCTCTTACTTGGTATGCTTTCCTCAATTTTTAGAAGCTTTCTTGCAATTCTTTTATATGTTTCGCTTGGTTGCTTTTCTTTACAAATAATTAATAAGTCTATATCACTTTGTATTGGATTAAAACATCCCATAGCCATTGAACCGTGTAAATACACTCCTACCAAGTTATCTTGCATTTCTTCTATAAACAGATTTACAATACTATTTAGACAAAATTGTTCCATCATTTAAATTCACCTCATTCTTGTCAATGAAATATATAATTTCTAACCATAAACACCAAGGTCGTTCTCTAAATCTGACCTTATATAATCTACTAATGTTTTATTAAATAATACTGATTTAATATTATGCAACTTAATCGCTCTTTTATAATAGTCGCCAATGTTGATGCTTTTTCTATAAAATGCTGTTTATCCAGTTATAGCAATTTTCAAGTTCTTCATCTGATATTAAGTCTGATCTGTGTTCAAATAATATTTTACGGAATTTATTTTCTCTTTTTATGATTTTAAGGTATTTCTCAATATCTGCCCAGCCTTCTTCTGAAATTAAATTTGGTAGTACTGGAAAATGACTATTCTCTAAACTGTCAGTGACTTTGACATTCCATAAATGAATAACTTCTGCATACTTCGCAAACCTTAAAGTCAATCCAAATGAATCAAAATTTTTGTCTAATTTATCTTGAGAGTGAAGTCTACCTACATCTAGACATAATTTGACCTGGGGATACTGTTCTAATAAGGTTTTAAGTAAATCATTACCATATACATATTTATTTAATACATCTAATTCTAACACTGGTATAAAGTTATTTTTGATACTAATGTTAGTCAGCCATTTGAATAATTCTTCACTCTTCTTGATGTTAGTTTAATATTGTAGACACGACTTTCCGAACGCTGTAAAATATAGTTAAGGAAGGAGTGTCTAAAGTGGCAAAAAGATACACAGAAAAATTTAAAAATACAATTGTAGAATTTTATAATACTGGTAAACCTCTAAAAAATCTTAGCAGCGAATATGGCCTACCTAAATCTACAATATTAACATGAGTAAAAAAGCTAAACTCGTAGCAATTAATAAAGATAAAATAATTACTCAAGCTAACTATCAAGCCTTGTTAAAAAGGTGGCTAGGATAGAGGAGAAAATAAAATATTAAAAAAAGAAGAGGTTAATTTGGTTAAATATTTTGACTTTGATGCTGCTAGATTAGCAATATTTGAATATATTAAGTCTTGGTACAACAGAGAAAGAATACATAGCTCTCTAGGATATATCACTCCCCAACATAGAAGATAATGCTAGGAGGGTATCATAAAAATTGTTCAAAAAAAATGTGTCTACTTTATTGACATAAGTCCAGCTCTTATCTTATCCCTATTACAAGATAAATAACAATTATGCTCATTATCTGCATGTTATTCTAAAATAACATCTCGCCTAAATCCACCTTCACTTGCAATAACCTCTCCTGTAATCCAGCGTGCATAATCACTATGTAGAAAATGTACTAATCTTGCTGCATCCTCTGGCATTCCCCAGCGACCAAATGGAAACATTTTGGCTACTGTTTTATAATCTTCGTCCTCAAGATATCCTGTATCTGTTGCACCAGGGTTTATGCAATTTACTCGAATGTTTTGTGGTGCTAGTGCCACAGCTGCCTGCTTACAAAGTCCTATAACTGCTTCTTTAGATACAGCATAAGCAATTTCTTTTATCATCGGTCCCAAATATTG
Source organism: Anaerosalibacter massiliensis (assembly GCF_024623155.1). NCBI lineage: Bacteria > Bacillati > Bacillota > Tissierellia > Tissierellales > Sporanaerobacteraceae > Anaerosalibacter > Anaerosalibacter massiliensis. Next base: position 168,721 of record NZ_JANJZL010000004.1, on the reverse strand, counting down.
ACCACTGGTAAACAACGTTATAACTCCACTTTTACCTTTTGGCAATTGGTTTGCAAAAGCTTGTATCATAAGCATGGTAGCCCTGACATTTGTGTTCAAATGTGCGTCGATATGCTCTGATGTCCATTCTCCAATTGGAGCACAAACAGAATAAGCATGATTAAGTACAAGTCCATCTATATACCCAAACTTGCTAATTGCTTGTTCAATTACTTTTTCAGGTATTTCTTTTTCTGAAAGATCAGATGGAGGTAGTATAGTTACACTATAACCCTTTTTATTTAACTCTTGCTCTAATGTATTTGTAAAATCATTATTATAATCACGATATTTTAAAGCTTTATCGTAGCCTGAATATCCGTGTGTTATTACATTTGCTCCCGCTTCCGCCAACAACTTTGTAATAGCCGTACCAATTCCCATTGAACGACTAACTCCTGTAACTAAAATATTTTTTTCTTTTAAAGAAAGTGGTAAATCTTCTGTTACATAGTTTATCGTCATATATTGTCCTCCTTTTCTATATTAATCTAATGTCGACTTTTCTGTTATAAATAAAAGATGATTGCTTGCACCTAAAAATTCAGGTTTTTCACAACAATAATAGTGATAATTAAGCCATAACCTATAACTTTCATCGTCCATATTATTTATCTTATCTGCCAAGAGTTCACTTAGCCCATCTGCAGCAACCTCCGAATTAATTACCAAATTAGAATCTCTCAATAGTTTTCTACAATCTTCTACTGTATGAAAAACAAAGGGAAAATCTACGAGCTTAAAATTTTCATGATTATATGTATCACCATTTAAAAAACCAGAATTATAACACATAGTTTCAGTTAAAATAACCATATCATTGGAAATAAAAGCGAAGAACATCTTACCATTATCCTTACAAACTCGTTTTACTTCCTCTATACATTTCATCCTATCTTCAATTTTTACTAAATGATATAATGGTCTAAAGCATAATACAATATCATAACTTTTATCTTCAATCATAGATATATCTATTGCATTACCCTTAAACAACTGAAGCGACATCTCGGAATTAATCTTTTCTTTAATTTGCATAACATGTTTTTCAACCAACTCAATTGCAGTTACCTCAAATCCATTTCTTGCAAAATATAAACTGTATTCTCCTGTCCCAGCTCCTAAATCAAGGATTTTCATACCTGGTTTAAGATGTTTTTCTATTTGTCTTATTGTTGTTAAAAACTCAATTTGAGTTGCTTTTGTAGATAATCTTGTACTTTCATCAAAAATATCATAAAGAGCTGAAACTCTATCCTCTTCGTTTTTTATCTTGAAAACATCTTCCATCATCTTCACATCTAAACACCACTTTAATTATTAATATAAATTATCGTTGTTTCACAAAATTTCACTATTAATTTGAGAAATATAAATAACGGATATTATTTCTTCTTTCTTTTATAAAAATAAATGTGTAATAAAACATTATAAAATTAATATCAATAAAATTCTACAACTTATTATCTCTGTTTATTAGTACCTCTATTAATCCTATACAAAATATTAATACACCAATCAACATAAATGAATGTATAAATCCGTTTAAAATAGGAGTATACTCACCAGTTAAATTTCTATTATTATATACTATATTAATTGCTGCATATCCCAAGGGCGTACTTAACAGTATTATAATAAATGACAATAGAAAATACTTCATCTGCTTTTTCATAATTATCCTCCCTTCATTATAAAACTACAGCTAACTCGCCACATTCTATAAACATGAAATAACTAAATAGTTAGAGGAAATATGGTATGAAATAAGTAATTATATTTAATATAAATATCGTTATATTTTCTAAGATAAAAAGTTTTCTATATTATCTATTCTTTTTATATGTCATATAGGCATCCTATAAATTACCATACCTCATTCAACTTATCAGAATAAAATTCTATTGCTTTTCTATAATTCTGTATATTTTCATCTGAAGATGTTTGAGCTAAATTATATAGTAATATTTCCATTGCTTTAGAATATTCGTTTAGGTTATATAATGTCATTGCATAAAAAACTTTCATCGCTCTATTCTCTGTAAACTTAACTAAACCTTGTTCAAGTACTTCTTTTGATTTTTCATATTGTCCTAATGTTCTGTATGTACTACCTAAGCCTAAAAACGCACCTTGCAACTCCTTATCTGGCAGGCCAATTAAAATAGCTTTTTCATAATAAGGTACTGCATTTGCCTCTAACCCTAAAACGTCAAAACTCCATGCACATTGATAATTGACTATTGGGTCATTAGGATATTCCTTTACAAGACTTATTAAAATTTCATTTGATTCTTTTAATTTTCCTTCTTTCCTTAATTCAACGGCAATTTCTAATTTCTTCAAAGTAAATCTCTCCTTAATGTTATATCTATAAACTTCATTTACGAATTTGAAAACTGATTGTTTATTATACTCTTTGTAAAATGCAAATGATGCTAACATAAATATAATTACAATCATACTCATTATACATAGTCTGGGATATACCAGTTTGGAATGTATGTTTTAAAATCATCATACCATTTCAAAACACTTTGTGCCTGTTTAAGCATTGTATTCACTTCTTTCTCTCCAAAAGGAATAGCCCAAGGTATAGACGAAATCTGATTAGTCGCAATATATAACGCCATTAATCTAAAGAACAAATCAGGCACTATATTATCAAAATATCCGTGAATATATCCTGATGCAAATGTAGGACTTATACTTGCACAAAATGTAATTCGATTAAATTCTTCCCATGGATCCCCATAATCCATTCTATTAAAATCAATTATACCTAATTCTCCTTCTGGTGTAATAATCATATTCCCAACATGATAATCTCCATGTTGAAAAGACTGTGGTCTGTTTAACAAAAAAGAACGATTGTGTTCAATATATTCAATTATTCTATCAACACCATGAATATGAATCCCACAAGCTTTATAATTAGCTATCTTAATATCAATTTTATGATTATATTTTTCTGACCAGTTTAATAAGCTTTGAGGAGCAGGAATCCTATGTATTTGCTTAAGAAACGCACCAGCCTTTGTTCCTAAAAAATATTGTTCTTTATTATCAAGTTTAGGAAGAATAACTTCAGCATCTTCTCCATTAATCCAAGTAAGTAGAGAATAAACTAATTGACCATTATTACAAATTCCAAAATCAATAGGGCGAGACATTAATATATCCATGTTAGTAAATAGTTTTAAGCTTTCAAATTCTTCTTTCTTATTTTCATATTGAGTTATATCTGATATTCTAAGTAATAACTCTTTCCCATCTATAGTTTTTATATAAATTTTTTTATCATTTGACCATCCTTTGTTAATGGGTTTCATCATATTCCAATTATTAGATTCAGGAATATCATTAAAATATGTCATCAAGATTTCATCCTCCCCTCACACAAATTCACCCATCTTACCACTTATTCCACAAATCTTACCAAAGTCTTCCTTTTATCTAATATATTTTCCACTATAAACAAGTAAGGTAGATGGCAAAAACTGTCTACCTTATCTACATTGCTATTCTATTTTTCTAATCTAATATCTGTCATTTCTCCATTTAAATCTTGCTTATCTATTCTATTTGCAATTGAATTAACTTTTATAACCTTTGAAATATAACCTATGAAATACAATTAACAACAAATGATCTTTATCAGTCCATTTTTTTATACCTTCTAGAGCATCATCTACCGTTGATATGGAATTGTGAACCTTCCAAAATTCAATGATTTCTTCCACAACTTTATCTTGATACTCATCTAAATACTTCTTTAACTCAGTCATACTAATAACTCCACAAAATATAAAATTTCTAATCATATGAAGAAAAATTTCAATATACCTAAGTTTTCTTTAATATTTTTAACATCCCTAGAATAATTTTAAATGAATATATCCTAGCGCAGTTTCGCTCACAGTGAAGGAAAATTATAAAATTATCTTTTAATAGCCACACAAATAAACTGGGATTTCTCTGTTAAAATATATGTATTATTATTAGATAATAAACATGAAATTAGTTGATCTTCAATAGCAGCTCTGTCCATTTTAAAAGAACTAATAGCATAGATATTGCCATTAGAAGCTATGACTCTAATACATTTCTCTAAAAATTTCTTCCATACAGTCTGTTAAATGTCCTATAGCATTATACAGTATACAGGAATTAAAATATCCATCTTCATATTCCATTTTAGTAGCATCCATTTGTTTAAAAATAATCGTTGGATAATTTTCTATCTCAGGTAATAGTCTAAAACTTATCTAAGTCTATACATTGTATTTCATCAGCAATACTTGCTACCTCAATAGAAAATTCTGCACATCCACATGCAACTTCTAAAACTTTTTCCCTTTGATCCCATCTGATATCATATTTAAAGCTTGTGCTGTTCTTCTCATTTTCCATTATCCACTTCTAATCCTTAAAAATACTCATGATTGTAATCAAAATTATGTCTATACATTTAAAATTCTTTTAAAAGAAAAATTTCAATTCTATTTCATTTTCTCAATATTTTCAATCAATCTTACTGGATTAACTATTTTTCCAAACTGTTCTTCATTACTGTTATCAATAAATATTGTGTCACTTGTGTTAAATGCGTAACTCCAGAAAATTTCAGGTGTAATATCAGGTCTAACTTGACAAGCTAATGCATATAATCCTGCAACATAAGGTGTCACCCAACTTATACCACCATTCCTATAAAGCACATAATCATTAACCCCTGTAGGGCTAGCAGTACATCTAGAATCCATAGGAATTAAAAGTTTATCATTACTATATGTCATATCCTTCCAGAACCTTCCTTTTGTAAATGAATTAATATCATCTGGATCTTTTAGAGGATCACGATCAAGTCCTAAATATGGATCACTCTCTACATATATAGTATAGATCCCGTCCTGTTTTGCCTTTTCAATTGAATCAAATACTTTTTCATAGCCATTCAACTCTTGTCCTATTCCTAAAGAAATTGATATAACTCTAATTTTTTTCTCTTCAGGGAGTGTCTTATTAATCTCAACAATACGATCTATACATTGTGAAGTCCAAGTAAGATCCAAAACATATTCTCCTTGCTCATTATAAACTCCATGAGTTTCAGCAATATAATAAAGATCGGCTTCAGGTGCTACTCCAACCGTCTTCCCTACAGCAATAGATGCAACTGCAGATCCATGCATTTGTGCTTTTTCTCCCCAACAATGAATTTCCTCATACATTTTTAACTGTTCTTTATACTCAATATGATCAACTAACAAACTTTGGTCGATTATTGCTAGACCGATTCCTTTTCCTGTAATCCCTTTTTTGTGAAGTTCTCTTAATCCCAATCCAGGATTTTTCCCTAATTCCATTATCATCTGAGGATCGAAACCGTCAGGTAATTTATCAGGCCATTGAGTCTTATTATCAAAATCAGCATAAATCAAATCGTCAAACCTTTTTGATAAATCAATGTTTGTTAGATCTCTACTTCTTAAGTCTATCTGCCATATCTCATCTGAATCTGAATTATAACTTGGTAAATCAGTCATTTTTTCTGAATTAATAGAAGAATAATCTGTGGCATAAGGTTTCCTTACAATGCCCAACTTATTATCTGGTGAAAGTAACGTATTATACTTCTCTGATTGATCTGACGATTCTGATGACTCTGTTTCTATTATTTTAGATGGACTACATCCAACCAATAAAATCACCATTATCATTAATAAACAAAAAAACCTTCTCATCTTAATTTTCCTCCTCATACAATATAGTTGTGACATTTATTAGTCATGTCTTGATTTTATACTAGATACTTAAAAGAAAACTTAACCTTTTTCAGTAAAACATTATTAATATATCCTAGATAAAATATAGATGGCAACTCACAATGAGACTAATTTGAGATATCACTATTAATAAGAGTACATTCCATTAGTATAGAATTCTCTATTGTTATTAATTTGTTTAGCCCTATGAATTAGTTTTTTATATAAATAAACATCACTAACATCAAAATAATCTTTAGTAAACTTGTCCAAAGTAAACCAATCGACATCGCTATTTTCATCTTCATTTACTATGAGTGTTTCTTTTTCACTCGCAATGAGAATATAGGCTATTGAAAGGTGTAAATGTGCACTAACATACTTATTTCTTCTCATATGTCCAAACACAGGTAAAATATCAATAGACACAATATCTTCTGTAAAAGCTTTCACAGTATTTATACCCGTTTCTTCTTTTGCCTCTTTAATTGCAACACGTAAAAAATCTGTATCACCATCAACATGTCCACCGGTCCAAGCCCAAGTATTTCGTATGTTATGATGAACCATTAGCACTTTATCTAACGTTTTGTTCATTATAAATCCTGAACTTGTAATATGTGCAAATTCACTTTCTCTTAATAAAATATTGCATGGAAACTTTTCTATATAATCAAGAATTATTCTTCTATCTTGGTTTTCTTGCTCGTTAGCAGGCGTAAACTCAATAATCTGTTTTATATAATCCATTAATATCCCCCTAATTTTTCTTATGTATCATACTTTTTTTACAAATATGCCCAAATAAAAAACTTAAAACAAAACTAAAACTTTCATTAGCATACCATATCAAAGTTTCAAATTGCTGACGTTCTCAAACTTCAAAGAAAGCACACTTGGGCTTGAAAATGTACATTGCTGATGATTATTTAAGATTTTCTTTATTTAAAAGATATACTCTAGTTCAACGCTTGTCCCTGTCCAAAACATTCTTCAACTAATTATTCTAATTTGGCTTACTATCCAGTATTTATCTCATAAATCTTAGTTAGATGTCCCCATTTATCTATATCTAATCCTATTTCTTTAAAACCAAAATTTTCATAGAGCTGAATATGATTTATAGAAAGATATAATTTCTTATAACTTAACTTTTTAGCATAATTTTTTACATTTTCAATCAGTAATCCAGTTAATCTATTTCCTCTATATTCCTCATCGATAAATAAAGTAGATATCCATGGTGTCAAGTTTTGATTATTAATTGGCTCATACTTAACAAACTAATAAAACTCTATTGTTTTTGTTTTATGCATAAGAATAAAAGTCTGTTGAACACCATCTATTGAGTCTAATCTGATCTCTAACTGTTCTTTAAAGAAAGGAAAACTCTCCATCCCGATATTTTTACATAATCTAATAAGCTTTGTTTTAAATCTTGATTTTCGTTTATTGAAATAATCTTATAATCTCTATTCATTTAATCCTCTTGTCCACAGTCTTTTACAATGTTAATATCTTGCCATTGAATATCGTAAATTAGTGGCTTTCTTGGATATTCTCTTTTAGGCAATTTACTTTCAATATTTTTTATTACTTTTTCTATATACTTCTTAATTTGTAAATCTACATTTTTATGTAACGTTGTAATCGTAATATCAATATGACTGGAATCCTCAATAAAATTCCCTCTTATAATACTTCCATCAATAATTACGCTAATAATTTCATTCTGTATTGATGTACTTATGTTTTGCAACTCACATTTTAATAGTTGTATATTTTCCAAAGCTTTATTTAGTATCATCATACCATTTATTCTCCTATTCTTAATTGATAAACTCAATTAGTTTACCCTAACCTACAATTCTATCTCAATAAAACCAAATGCAAGAATTTTCAACCTGTTACTCTGTTTGTCTATAATTACGCTTAACTATTGTATCCAGACATATATCATCTAACATTCTATATTGTAAACATTTCCGGCTGTTGCTAATACCTACAATATTCTTCATGCTTTTTTAAGTTAGATACAGGCATATAGAAAAACTCGGCCTTTATATAAGTTATTTAGATTTAGTTTTACATTTTAAATATTTCTTTAATGTTAAAACATGCATAGGATAAAAAGACTCCTCATTATTTTCTAATAATTCTTGTAACTCGCTCAATGATATCCATCTAATATTTTTTGTCTCATTTGTCTGTTTTAGCAACTCTCCATTAGCTTTACAAATAAATGTTTGTACCATTATTGGGTATATCCCTTTGATGTTTTGACTACATGAGAAAGGTATGTAGTTTAAAACTTTATAATCATTTTCCTCAAAAATTATAGCTTCATTTTCGCCTTCAATATATGTAACTTCCAACCCTGTTTCTTCCCAAATCTCTCTTCTTAAACAATTAAAAATATTTTCAAATTCTCTAATTTTACCTGAAGGAATTTCAATTAATCCTAATTCTGATCTAGCATCATCCTTATACCTATCTTGAACTAATATATAATCTATTCCAGATATATTTTTTTCAATTATTCCACCTACAGCAGGTTTAGAAAATAATTCCATAACCTTATACCCCCCTATGCTATATACTCTTTCTTAGTAAAATCGGCGGTTCTTCTTTTACAATTCGACTTTCTAATTTATATTCAGATATAAAATTCTTTAGTTCTAGCTCTTTACAAAATGCCTCTTCAACTACTTCAGCAGATTTTTCTATTTCCAATAATAATGGATATTTTAAAGTAGAACATTTCATAAGCTTTAAATCTATTTGAAATTTTTCATAGTAACCTGTTATATTAGTACCTGTAAGTGACATGAACTGTTTATACCCCAATGATTCAAGTAATTTATTTATATTTCCTGTATTAACCTCTTTTTTTATTCCTTGAATAAATTTTAAAATAAAACTTTCATTTATTCCGTAAGTTATTTCTTCATCAATTTCATTTCTTATATTAAATATTTTACCTATATCTGGTTCCTTATAGCCCAAATACGTTCTTAACTTCTTATTATCTTTTACTTGAGAAACTCTAAGAATTTTACCAGAGTTAAATAATTCAATTCCATACATTCTTGTTTCAAATTCTGTTTTCTTTTTTAAACATTCATGTAAAAAAGGTAAGGTATTAAATGCTTCCTCTTGACTGCTAAAATAAACCCTTGTTTCTATTTCATAAAGCATTTTATTTTCCATAAAAAAATAGCCTCCTTCAACGCGGTTTTCTTATATATACTTTTTTATTCCTAACAAATGGGATTAATTTGTTATCTCACTGAACTACTTCTAATTCAGACCATTTTTGAACCCATTTCTTAACTTTACTATCATATATATCCTTCGTTATTTGCCTGTTATTAGCTACTACTTTCATTTTAAAAATATCCCTAAGTCCAAAAGGTGCATAAATCTCCCAACACTTTTCAGATATTTTCCTTACTCCTAATGAAATGGCTGTTGTTGGCCAAGTATCTATTGCATCTTCAATAGACTTATATGGCTCAATATCATATCCCAATTTATCTTTATACCATAAATGAACTCTCCCTTCATTCTTTGCATCAAGCCAAAGAAAATAATCTCTTAACTCTTGATTTAAATACTCAACAATTTTTTTCTCATGTTTTTCCTCAATATCTTGCGAATTATAAAAAACTATATCAATATCATCTATCCCATAGTCAACTAATCGATTAGTTGATATGTTCTACACAGTTTGTACAATAGCACCTGCACCAATATAACAATCTTCAATTTTAAATTCATATAAAGCTTCTGCGACTTTCCTTAAGTGGAAACTATTTTCAATTATATCTACCAGAATTCAGCTTCTTTCAATGAAGTCATTAAGATAAACCCCTTCTTTTTTTATTACTATGTAGATTTATATTGGAATGCCCTAACATCTTTATATTTGTAACATCCCTGAACTAAAAAACTCTGATGAAACTTTTCACCGGGTAAAAAATATAATGTTCTAGTGCACCCTTATGCTTAAAACCACAATGACTACCTCAAATATTTATAACTCTAGACTTGCCTCAACTGCAAACCAAAATAATGCTTTCTTAGTAAATTTTCTATCTACCTCACTACGTGAATTCCACTCTTCACAACTAATATCGTCACCACTATAAATTATTTGACCAAAAGTAACATTTCTATATTTTGCAACTGCACAGAAAGCAGAACATTCCATCTCTACTGCCAAACTCCCTCTTCTTTTCTCAATTTCATCTTATTTTTGGTTTCTCTATAGAAAGAGTCAATACTCCATGTTTTAACAGGAATATAACTACAATTATGTACTTTTAAAACTTTTTCAATTGCTTTTACAGCTTGGCTATTTACAGAAACTTCTCTACTTGGTTTAATATAATGATACGAAGTTCCTCCATCTCTAACAGCTGAAATAGGTACAAGAATATGACCAGCTGCAATATTTTTATCTAACACCCCTCCACTACCGTAAGAAATAAATTTTCTACCTCCTAATGCAATAATCTCTTCCATAAGTGCAACTCCTACTCCGGGATGAAATACACTAACTTTTTCACCTTTATACTCTAACTCATATACTGGATGCTTACCCATCTGAGAGTAAAGATTTTTTATTTCCTTAAGCTTTCCTTCTTGAAAGCTTTCCTTCTTGAACTAATTTCTCAAGTACTTTGCTATAGAAACATATTACAACTCGTTCAGATATATCTATTTTTTAATTAATTTTGAAGGCTCAATAATATTTTCTGATATCCCATCAAATTCTAATATGAGAAATTCTTTGTTTATCATAATTTCCACTCCTTTGTATATTATTTAATCTCAATCTCTTTTAGATACTCAAGTTCCATACCATCAAATCTAAAATGTAAAACATATGGCATTTTTTCAACGATGTTCCAAAAGTCAGCATGTCCAAAATCATGATTAAAATAATTTATAATGGTACTTAATGCAGTGCCATGAGTTACAATAGCTACACTTTTACCAAGATTACTCTTTACCACTTCAAAAAGTGCTGATATATTGCGTTCTTGTACTTCTCTCAATGACTCCCCTTGAGCAAGTTTGAAATCAAAATCTTCCCATTGGCCTTGTGAGAATGTCTTAAAATCTTCTACCCATTCCCCTACCTTACGTTCACGAAAATCATTATCAATTTTAATCTCAAGCCCTGTCCTTTCAGCAAAATCCTTTATGGTATCAACAGCTCTTTTAAACGGGCTTGAATAGATAGAAGTAATGTTCTTATCAATTAATGCGTCTGTGACTTTCTTAGTATCTACAATTCCCATTTCTGATAAAGGACGCATGAAATCATCCTTAATTGAAAGATCGGACTGAGCATGACGAACAAAATAGACATCAGTTTTCATTTCCAAATCCCTCCTACTAAAGTAACCTATAACATTAAGAATATGCTTACCATTGCTATCAAAAACAGCAAGCACATTAAATCCTATATTCATTTTCAGCATCCTATTTATATAAATAATTATGATTACATGTAATAATGCTAAAATAAACTATTTCTATATTAAACTCAACAATTATGATTTCAAAACCCAATCTTTATATCACCACTGTACATAATAAATGTTAACGGCTGGCCTACAATATTTTTTAATAACATCTGCTATAGAAATAAGGTATAAAGAAAGGGCTTAATAAAATAAGTAACTGTTACTAAATTAATCATACTGTCAAGCCCTTTCTCCATAGATTATATTTTATTTAATTTCTAAATTAAAGTTCCTCCTTGAATAGACTAATGCTAATATCTCAGCATCTCCATTATGTATCTGATATACTATTATATAAGAATAGATAATTAATTATCTTATTCTTGGATTACTTAACTCTAGAACAGCTCTACCTATATTAGGATATTCTTTTAGGTAGTCAGATTTATTTATTATTTCTTCTACAAACCGCCTATCATAAACCACCAAGTCTTTTGCAATATAATCATATATTGCCTTTAAATCATCAGTAGAAGTTTTAGACCACTTTACCATTTTTCTATTTCCCTTCGTAGCTCATCTGCAACCATATTTAATGAATAGGTATGTTATACTAAAATGTTCTAGTGACCCCTTCTTATTATACAAAGAATCTAACACTTCTTGGTAAAATAGTACAACTGATGTTTTTGCTTAAAACCTACTCTCTTATATAAATCCAGTGCTTTTTTATTTTCTGAATTAACACATAGTATGATATTATTTATAGAATCAAAAGTAAATAGCCATTTTAATGCCATAGTCAATAATTTACTTCCTATACTTTTACCTCTTTGTAATTCATCTACAGCAAAGAATTCTATACTTCCCTCTCCAAACTTTGGATTAACTTCAACATAGATATACCCTGTTAATTTATTATTTTTTATGTCTATAAATACTTTTCTATGATTATTTAGCCTTTCTATTATCTGGCTTCCACTATAATATGTGTTAGGAAAAACTTTATCATGGAGCAACTGCATGTCCTCATAATAGACAGTAGAAAGTTCTATTATAGATGTATCCTGTAACTTATGAGCATAAGTTCGTTCAAAACTTAATATTATTTCTTCGCTCTCTTTGATAAAATGAAAGCTATCTGCTAACCTTAAACAATTTCTATTCTTCTTATTAATGAACATACTTATTAAGCCTATTCCCTTTGGTAATATTTCTATCATCTTACTCCACATTTCAGCTACAATATCCCATTTATCTTCCTTTAAGAATGGTCCCCATATTTCAGCACTATTACTCTCAAAGTCTGTATCAAAGCCTAATACTCCAATAATTTTCTCATCTTCAATACCAATTATAAAGCTCTCATTGAAAGAAATATCTATTATGTCTTTCATTAATGAATTTGCTATTTCCTCGCTGTTAGTGCCACAGTAACCAATATGGTTTTCTTCTTTACTATTAATTTTTGCTATAAAACTAGAAATTTTCTTTATATCTTCTTTTTTAGCTAATTTAAATTCTATCAAAATAAAGTCTCTCCTCTTTTATACCTTTAGTCTGGCATTGATTTATTTATTGAAACAATAATATATTTATATATTTTTGTTTCAAGACATGCTTGCCCTTCTTATACCTTTGATAAATTAATCTTTCTTTGAATTTTTTTATTTTCTAATATGAACTATTTATGTTTTCTAAAATATTTAATTCCCAAATTGATTAAAATGATCTTTCCATTTCTTTATTACTAAACTTTGAAATGACTTGATACATTTAATTTTTCTCCTTCAGCTTTTTCATACAATGCACAATCAGCAGTATTATGTTTCTGTTTAAACAAAAAGAACTTACAAATACTTGTTAGTTTGTAAACATCCTTTAAAATATTAAAAACTTTTTATTTGTTTCCACTGAGAATAAATAAATATTATGAAGTTTCCAGTCATATTTAGGGTCTAATGCTAAATCAAAATTCGGTTTTTCTTCATCTAACAATTCTTTTGCCTAAAATCAATAAAACCAATGAATATCCCGCTGTGTTTACCTGTTTATCTAAATCCATAATTATCCTCTAAAATGTTTCTTATTTTAATATGCTTTTTCCCAGAATTACACCTAACGTTCCTAAGGTTAGAGACATTAATCTTTATGATTCATTTTTCTAACATATGGCAAACTATGAATTATAATTAGAACGAATTTTGTGACTTATTTAATTACAGAGTAAACTTCTTTATAAAACCTATATTTTTAACTGTACCATCATTAATAACCAGTCCAGATTTTTCTGGAATTCCTACTATAGTAATATTATTTAAACATTTGGATGCACCATATTTTATAATCATGTTTTTTATAAAATTTAATAATACTATCCATATCTTTTGTTGATGAATAAATTAAAGACCTCTCAATTCCATTTTCTTTAGCTAACTCTAATATTTTATCTAATAAAAGACTACCTAACCCTGTACCCCTATTATTTAATGAAACATAAATATCCTCTACTTCAATATAAAGTTGTCCACTATCTATAATAGCCATATCCTCTGCTTTATGAACTGTTCCATAGATAAATCCAATAATCTCATCCCTTAATTCAGCAACTAAAAAATATATACCAAGTTTTATTTCTAAATAATTCTTATCCGCAGGAATAAACCTATAAGTTATATCCTCTGTAGCCCATTATTGTTGTAAATACACAACATCCTCTAAATCATCATATGTACATTTTCTAATAATGAATTTATCCATAATACCCTTCACCACTTAGCTAACATTTTTTAACAATTGCTTTTAATAAAATTAATCTAAAAACTTCTATGCAATCACTCTTTTACTCTAAAATTATATATAATTATTATTTTTCCACATATGTCATCTAACATTCCTTATAGTAGATACTCCCATCTGTTGCTTATACTTCCTCTGGGTCAAGTTTCCTTATCTTGCTTAGGTATTATCCCATATCAGTGCACAAATTTATTATATCAAAATCTTCACACAACAACCATCATTTTCCTGCATTATTTAGATCAAATACAAAATTCATTCTTACTATGTTTCTATGTCAATGAAAAAAGTCAAGAAACATTTCTTGACTTTTTTCATTTCTTAATCTAGGACTCACTTCATCAATAGAATATCCAATAGTAGTTAATTTATAAGTTTTGGTTATCCTTAATTATTAAATTTCAGCTAAATACTGGTTTCGTTTTTAAGCCTCCACATTGCTAATGCATAGCTACCACAGCACATCAATACAAATAGTAATATTACAGGTAGTATCTCACTAAACACTATCTTCTCTCCAAATATCAAACTACGCAGAGCATTTATAACATGGGTAAATGGATTGAGTTTCACAGATACTGCCAGCCCTCCAGACAGATTTTCAGGAGGAAAAAGAGCTGAGCTCAAGAAAAAAATAGGTAATACAATCGCTGTCATAACTGTTTCATAGACCACTTCATTTGGTAAACAAAGACTAATAGTGTAGGCAAGCCCAGATAAGAAAAATGCTAACAAAAAAATTAATATTGCCATAAGTATAATACCCGAAATACCAGAGCTTATATGAACTGAAAAGAAAATACTTACTACATATAGGATTGTAACCTCAAAGAATGATACTAATATAGATTCTAACATTTGTGCAAAAACAATAGAGCTGCGACTTACTGGAGAAATCAAAATACGATAAAAACTCCCACTGGATTTCATAAGAAAATTCATGATTCCGCCACTATTGCAAGACGAAAATGTTACTAGAAACATAACACCTGGAAGTATAAAAGCAGTATAATTTGTAATGCCAGTATCTTTCATTGTTGATCCTGCAACTGCACTATATAAAACCAACCATAATAAAGGTTGCAATATGGTAATGATAATCGTGAACTTATTTTTAAATCTCCATTTTATATTTCTCCACAAAATATTCATCATAACCCTCTCCCCCCTCTATTTTCTTCTGAACTAGTTAATGCCAAGAATACATCTTCCAAACTAGGTTCTACGATTTCAATTGCGTCAAATGCCACATGATGTTCCAAAAGCCATTTGTTTACTATTGTGAAAGAATTCCTGCTGTCCTCTACACCCAATACAACAGAATTGCCCCGTACACCAGCAAATTTAGTGAACTCCATATTTTCAAGAATACCTTTGTATTTTTTTGCTTCCCTAGTATTAGGAAATACAATACAAAGCATATTTTGTCTAATATAACCTCTTAAGCTTTCAAGTGTCCCTTGGGCCACTTCTTTTCCATTCTTCATGATACAGATGGTATCACTTAATCTATCAGCTTCTTCAAGATAATGGGTTGTAAGAAAAATAGTTGTTCCATATTCATCCCTAATTTTCAACAACATTTCCCACATAGCTTTTCGCGACATGACATCCATTCCCACTGTAGGTTCATCCAAAAACAAAATCTTAGGTATTGATACCATGTTCATGGCAATATCTAATCTACGCTTTACTCCACCTGAATAGGATGCTGTAGGATATTTTAAATATCTTGAAAGCTCAAAGATATCAATTAGAGAATTAATTCTTATCTTTGCCACTTTAGGCTCTACCTTGTACAACCTACTTTGAAACGTCATATTCTCCATAAGAGACAAATGTTCATCAATGGAAATATGCTGAGCAACACAGGCAATCTGTGTACGAACCCAAGCAGGTTCCTTACATATATCCTTACCTAGCATAGTTACATTACCAGATGTGGGTTTATAAAAAGTTGTGAGAATATTAATCAAAGAAGATTTTCCTGCACCATTAGGTCCTAGAAGAGAAAAAATTTCTCCCTTGTTTACTTCCAAATTTAAATTATCCAAGGCTCTAACGCCATTCTTATATTGTTTAACCAATTCATGAGTTTCAATTGCTAGCATTCTATTCCTCCTCTTTTATTGGAAACAAAATTTCTGTAATATACTTATTAGGATTGCCTTTTAAAAACATCCCTGGTCCTTTTATGAAGACTTCCCGAAATGGTGGTTGTAATATCAAATTATGTTCTTCTGCGTATTGCTCAATAGCTACATATGCACTCTGCATCGTTTCATAAGGACCTATATGTGTAGCACAAACTGCTTTGATACGCGGAATTTCTTTTACTTCAACACCACCTGCTGTCGGTATTTCAGCAGTAGGAACACACAGTTCCAATTCACCGATTTTAGTTTGAGGATCTATAGCATAGTAGTTGAAAAAAGGTACACCATTTGCTTTTCCTCCAATGGACTTAAATACATTTGGAAATACTTTATTTGCCTCGGTGACAATACCTTTATATCGCATAAATGCCACCCTTATAGGTTCAATTTCTCTAATTTCGATTTTATAATTCACTTCTATTCCTCCTTGTTTTCTTTTTTTATTGCAATCCAAACTTCTGAATGTCCAACTTTTAAGTTTGGATTGCTAATAGGATAAACTTCTACATCTGGTAACTCAGCATATTCATATCCAGAAAAAGGAAGCCATTCTGTAAGAAATCGTTTGAAAATTGTTTGAATGGATTCTTGAAAATGCCCATGACAGCAAATATAACCCATGTAGCTGCTGGTATGTTAAATTCCATCATTCCCTCTGGTACAGGTTTATCTGTAGCTACTGCTATATAATAATAGATTTCTTTTGGACTTTTATAAGCAGTAACACCTAAAATACCTTGGGGATCTTGATTAGCTAATTTACAAACTTCTGAATATAAATTTCCCTCTAAGATTTTATCCCAGAATTTAGGAACAATTTGGAAATTTTCTTCTTGATTCTCTTGTAATGGGACTCTAACTCCAACAATTCTTATGGCATCTTTTGTTTCGATTCGATATCTCATACTCTCGCCTCCAGTCACTTTAATAGAAAAACTAATACGTGGATAAGCTTGTAATGAAGTTCCCGACTTTCGAGCAGCAGTCGGAGGAACACCATGAACATTTTGAAATGCACGATTAAATGATGTAGGAGATTCATAACCGTATTTTAAACCAACATCCATTACTTTTGCATCACTTGTCTGCAAATCAAAAGCTGCTACTGTCATACGTCTACGGCGTATATATTCAGATAATGGAATACCTGCAACATAAGAAAACATACGCTGAAAATAATATGTGGAGCAACAAGCTATCCTAGCTGCTTCTTCATAAGAAATATTGCCAGTCAAATTATCCTCTATATAATCAATTGCTTTGCTTAACTTCTTTAACCATTCCATCTATTTACCTCCTTGATTGAAAGTTTAGCATAATATAAAATATATATCCTCTCTTTTATTGCCCAGATTTGTGAATTTATTTTCATTAAATATTTTCTTAAAAACAGGAAAATAAAACTCAGTGTCTTATAAAGAATAAAGTTATTAACTTATTTTGACCATATAAAAATAAAGGCACTAAGATTTTTTATCTCAATGCCTTTATAATTTTGAGTAATATAAAATATGTTCATTTTTTAGGAGTATATCTATTCCCAAATTCTTCTCTTGCCAGTTTTGTATGTTTCAAAATAAAATCTGACTTTGCTCTAGTATATCCATCACGGTTATGCTTGTACTCTGGTAGTAAACTTAATTTAAGTTCTCCATATTCATGAGCAACATCATCATGCACTAAAAGATAATCTCTAAAATAGAGCTCATCCCAGTCCCCAAAATATCGGACATGTAGATGATATACCTTTTCTGCAAATCCATCAGGTGTATA
Organism: Anaerosalibacter massiliensis; assembly: GCF_024623155.1. Lineage (NCBI taxonomy): Bacteria > Bacillati > Bacillota > Tissierellia > Tissierellales > Sporanaerobacteraceae > Anaerosalibacter > Anaerosalibacter massiliensis. The sequence continues at coordinate 150,709 of NZ_JANJZL010000004.1, read as the reverse complement.
TCCTTTATTAAATACAAGTCTTTTATTTTCTTCAGACATTAGAATCCATCCATTATTCGCAAGAACAATTTTAAATTGTTCCATATCTAAATTTCCATCAATCTCCATTAGAATATCTACTGTCGGTTTTGAAATTAAACCACTTACTGCACTACTTCCAATGTGGTTGATTCTCTTAATATTTTTTAAACCTACATATTTTATGATATTTTCTTTTTCTAATTCATACCATTCACTATAATCTGAGTTATGCTCTTTTAAGATAATGGGAAACAAATCCCATAATTCTTCTAAGGTCATCTCTGATAATTGCTTTGTCATTGATACCTCTCCCTATTATGCTTATTCTATTACTATTAAATTTAATCAGTTTGTTCTTTCTGATAGCAAAGAAGTCGGATTTTTAATGTTCCTGTATGAAATTCAAAAAGATGATTATCATAATCATAAAAATATATTGAATCACCTTCTCCATACTTCATAATCCTTAATAAGCTGTCCACTAATAGCCACAATAAAAGGAATTACTCTAAAAACAAATATCCACATTTCCATGTATCATAATAGATTTTGGGTCAGAATAATATTCCATCCGTTGTTCTTCTCGTTCAATTATTTGACTAGATTGTTTTAAACTATGATGTTGTATCTTGTTGTGATTATACATTATGATTATTTTTATTTAGTAACAACAGCCTCAAAAGTAATTATTTCTTCAGAATTTGATGGATATTGCCCAAATTTATAGTCTGAAGAAATCACAATATTTTTAAATCCTATATTCTCAAGTATTAATCTAAACTCTTCTACTCCATACCAACGTAATGGGAAATACTCTAATTCAGTTTGTATAAGTACCCCTTCACGCCATTTTTCGTATCGCCCATGGGAAATAGTATATTGGTTTATATAGTCAATTTCTACAATTTTATTTTCCAATGTAATTATATCTCCATTAGAACATTTCCAAGTTTTTGTACAAACTGTACCTATTGAAATATCAGTTTGTAAAGATATATCAAGAATTAATCTACCATCATTAGATAGATGCTTATAAAAGTTTTTTAATGCTTTTATTGAATCTGCTCTTTTATATAGTAGAAGGAATGTTCCCGTCGGCACTATAATAGCATCATATTTAGTATCCAACGAAAAAGACTCCATCTTTGCCTCATAAAGTTTAGGATTTAAACCTCTTTTTTTACAATTATTCTCACATATATTTAACATATCTTTTGAACTGTCAAATCCGTCAACATTTAATCCTTTTTCTAAAAGAGGAATTAATATGCGACCAGTTCCTGTTGCAGGTTCAAGAATAGGTCCCTTGCATGACTCTAATCTATTTATGTAAAATTCCACATCTCCAAAAGAATGACCTATAGGTTTGTCCATATCATATACTTCTGAAGACAATCTACCATAATAGCTCAACATCTTTTATCACCTTTCTTCCTCAATTTATTCTAAATAATTATTTCGAGGTATATCACACATCGATCTTTTCCATTAATTATAAACTATTATCTATATATTTTAAACTATTGTTTTGGATTTATTAAATAATTCCTAGTACTGATAGCCATAAGTTGCACTCAAGATACCAACCAGACTGCGTTTTTATCTTCATTAAAAAAACAGAACATGAAAAAATAGAAATAAATATTATTTCATTGCACAAGAAATGTAAGCACTATCCATAATCTATTTCAATGTTCTTAATATTCTTCCTCTCCTTTTTTAAACTAACATATTAATATTCTATACTCCTCAGTTCAGGAACAAATAACATACTTGCAGACACGAGTGTACATGCTATTCCTGAAACAATAAATATTATTGAAGGAGCAAATTTATCAGAAATAATTCCCATTACTGCCAAACCAACAGGTACAATACCTTGTGAAGCCATATTTAAAACACTAAAAAATCTTCCTCTATACTCATCTGGAACTAGCTTTTGAAAAGCAGTATATATAGGTACATTTACTAAAGCATTAAATATAGTTAATATTAGACCTATAGTACAAAACATTATAAAAATAGTATTATTTGTTAGCTTTTCATGTACACTAGGCAATATAGGAATTCCATATAAAATAATTAGAGCACTCTGAGTAATAAGAGAAAATATTATAATCTTAAACCACTTCTTGTTATCTGACATTATTGATATAATTACCATTCCTATTATAGAACCAATAGGGAATACTGCTTCAATAATACCATATTCCTTTGCAGACATTTTCAGCGTGAATTTAACTACCTTTGGGAGTATAATTGTAAATAGTGGGCTAAAAATGAAATTTAAAAACAAAGAGAAACCCAACAATATCATAATTGATTTTTGCTTAACAATGTAAAAAATTCCACTTTTAAGATCATTCCAAAAAACTTTACTGAACTTTTTGAGATTAACTTTAGATTCAATATCCTTTTTAGGAAGATTGATAAACATCTCTGAAATTGCTGATAATACAAAACATATTCCATCAAAAACAAATATTCCTACTATGCCTATATGATAATACAAAAATCCAGAAATAGCAGCACCGATAACCCAAGTCAATTGTCTAGATATTCCATTTAATGAATTTGCCTGAGTAAGATCCTTATCATTGACTACATTTGGAATAGAAGCATCTATTGCAGGATTAAATAAACTTCCCAGAAGTGCTCCCATGGTTGTTAAAACAAACAAGGAAAACATTGGATAAAATTTAAAATAAGTAAGCAATGCCAATATCAAAAATAAAAATCCTCTAACAAAGTCAGTTCCATATATAATTTTCTTCCTATCAAATCTATCAACAAAAACTCCGGCAATTGGACCAAATAATATGGAAGGTATAATATTACATGCTCCTAATATCGCTATATATTTTCCTGAACTGCTTTCACCAACTGCACTCATTATAAACCATGCTACCGCTGCACTATGTACTGCATTAGCAATATTTGATGCCAATTGCCCACATAGTAAAAGCATAAAGTCCTTGTTTTTAAATATATCAAGTTTTCTACTTTCTAGAAATTTCTCCAACTTTGTCTCCCCCTAAACAATCATATTAAATATATAATATAAAATATAATTAATAATGTCAATATAAACATTAATATTATTAATTTATATTTTAACATATTTAATTTAGCAATAAAAAAACATAATATATATTCTACAACAGTTTTCATTATTATAGAGTATATATTATGTTAGCTAACCTAGAATATATTCATCATAAGGGTCTTTGAGTAGAGCAATTTTATTATCAGTAAAATTAAGTTTACCTACAGGATCATGTGATTTTAGACCAGATTGAATACTTGTTTTTTGATGTTCTTAAATACTCTCATCTTTTAAAACGTCTACTATTTCATCTTTTTCAATTTTCCTAATTCCAAAATAATATGCTAGATAAACACTCATAAATATTACAACTACATATCCAATTATAACCTTATAATCTAAGAACATTAATATATCTTTAACAGTAAATATTTTTTTTACTTTAACAATGATTGCTAAAAGCAATAAAGATATGGGAATTGAAAATATAAAGGGGTAGATACTATAATAAATTCCCTCTAAATTTAACATTCTACTCAAACCATCCTTAGTAATCCCCATAGACTTTAACATAGCAAATTCTCGTCTTCTATTTCTCAAATTGTTATTTATACTAGAATATGCATTAGATACACCTATAACCCCTAAGAAAAACACTATAGAAAAAGTAACTAAAGAAAATATTTTGTTTACCATTTTTTCTTCCGCTTCATCATCTAATATACTCCAGATGCTATAATCATCTTCTGGTAAATAATATTTGCTAATATCCTTTATTCCTTCCTTAACTTTATTAATATTTTTTTCATCAACTAATAGCTTCATTCTTTCTGAATGACTATAGTCCCCCGGTAAAGCAAAATTTTCCATCAAAGAATTCAAAACATCCTTAGGTACAAATATATATATTCCATAATCCATCAAATAAGAATCTTTCAATGGATTTTCGGAGGTTTTCAATCCAATATCAATATTAAAACTATATCCTTTTCCACCATAAGATTCATTAAAACATAAACTATCCACATTATTTAAGTAAGGAATAAATTTTGTTCTAGCAAGAGGTTGATTCATATCCTCTTTTACTAGATTTAAAAGTACGGCCTTTGGTTTTTCTTTATCATAATATTCCTCTGGATTTCCTCCTTGGGATTTAACATATTTATCAAAATTATCATGGTCAAGACCTATTAAATTTACTGGTATCATATAATCATTATCTATCTTCCATAAATAATCATATCTTTTTAAATCTATACTTTCAAATCCTCCTGTATTTTTAAACTCTTCCGATGCATATTTAGACTTAATTTTAGAATTCAAATATACATCTTTATAAACTATACTTTCCTTCACCTCAGGTATTGACTCAATTTCTTTAAATATATTTTCATCAGCCAATTCATTAGTTAATACTTGGACATTCATTGTATAATATCTATCCATAGAATTTAATTTTTTATCTGCTTTAGCAATTCCTATTCCTACAAGAGAAATAAACATTATTACAAAACTAATAGCTATAGATATTATAGTAGTTCTAAAGCCTTTCTTGTTACCGTTTAATGAATCTCTTACTAAACTAGATATTATATTATTAGGACCATAATTATTAGCTTTCTTTTCCTTCTTTTTCATATGTTCATAATCTAATCCACTATGTTTAATAGCTTCAATTGGTAGTATTTTGCTTAGTTTTCTTGCTGGTTTATTAATAGACAACAAAATAGTTAAAAATGATAAAATCATTATAATCCCCACTATAATAGGTGAGGTTTTAAATGATAGTTCAAAAACTTTTTTTCCAGCACTAATATTAAAATCTTTCACAATATTATTTATTCTATCTATCATTATGTAACAAAATAGATGTCCTAAAACAACACCTATGATTATCGGTATTATAGAACTAAAAACAGCTTCTATTTTAACCGTTCTCTTTATTTGTCTTGGAGTTGCCCCTATACTTTTTAAAATTCCCAATTGTTTCAGTCTATTATTAGACCATACTGTAAAAACATTATAGATTATTATAACAAATAGAAATATAACAACTAGTATAGAAATAAAGAATACAAGTATAGACAAAGGAATTCTTTCCGATAGTTTAATCCAAGGCGGAAATATACCTTGTAATTTTAAATAAAACATATTATATTCAGCGTTATATGAACCCTCACTATTACCTTTTTTGCCTTTTGTAAAACCTAAGTTTTTACCAATCTCAGGCAAATCCTTATATACCTTTCTAGGATTTTTCATTCTTAGATATGGAAAAAACTTCATACCTTCGCCTATTGAACTTTCATCTAAAAATCCTAATCCTCCATAATATGGCTCATAAGATAAGCTTTTTCCTGAAATAGTACCTACTATAGTATATTCTTTATTCTTTTCTCCTATAAAATTTTCATCTTCGTGGATAAAGTCAAATGGATCTATTTTTTCCTTCCCTTCTTGCCTATACCCTAATTTTACATTGATTTTATCTCCTATTTTATATTGAGGATTTTCTTTTAAAAAGTTTCCCATAACTACAATTTCATCTGAATTATTTGGGACCCTTCCCTCTAATATAGAGTTTTTTTCATACATATTATTCCAATATTCTCTATCTAAATAAGAAATATTTAAATATGGTCTCTTCATGTCAATCTTACTACTATAGAATTCTGTTCTTAGATAAACCTTATCTACCTTTTGATTTTCTTTTAAATATGGAATTTGAGATTTATCAATGTAGGAAGTAAAAGAGCCATGATAATTACCTCTTTCTAATACAGATTCAGTGATATCATAATTCCAAGCCATATATGTGGCTAATACTACAGTACTCAATAAAATAGTCCCTATAGTTATGGCAATAAGTATTGATATTGTATTTTTCCTATTCTTCTTTAGATAATTTAATGTATATTCAATGAGGATTTTCATTATCTAATCACCTCATCTGAAATTATTTTTCCATCTTCTATGTCTACAATCCTATCTGCCTCTAACGCTATTTTTTCATCATGAGTTATTAATAATATAGTTTGTTTATATTTCTTATTTGATAGTTTTAATAACTCTATAATCTCATTAGAATTTTTCCTGTCTAAATTTCCTGTTGGTTCATCTGCTAGTATAATTGCTGGACGATAAATTAAAGATCTAGCAATAGCAACCCTTTGTTGTTGTCCTCCAGAAAGTTGTCCAGGATAATGTGTAAGTCTATTCTCTAAACCTAAGACACCTACTATTTCATTAAAATACTCCATATCCGGTGTTCTTCCATCTAAAAGCATAGGCAGTAAAATATTTTTCTTTACATCAATTGTTGGAATCAAATTATAGAACTGATATATAAGTCCAACTTTTCTCCTCCTAAATAATGCTAACTCCTTTTCTTTTAAACTAGAAATTTCCCTATCTTCTATAAATATTTGTCCATTTGTCGGTTTATCAACTCCACCTAACAAATGTAACAAAGTAGATTTACCAGAACCACTGGCACCAATAATAGCTACAAGCTGACCTTTTTCAATAGAAAAAGTCACATTATCAAGAGCTATAATTTTTGATATACCTTCGCCATAAACTTTTGTAAGGTTTTTTGTTCTCAATATATCCATTTTTGTCCCTCCTATGATTATAGTTTATAGCCTAAATGTGACATTTAAGTGACATACTCTCCAAAGTATTTCTCCTATAAAACATTTGTATATAAGAAAAGCGATATATTATCTTTAAAATCAAATAACATATCGCCTATTTTTTATTTACTTCTTCTTGCCATAGCAAGGATTCTTAATAATAATCCTCATCATCATAGCTTTCATAACTAAATTTCTTTCAAATATCAAAAACGGTTTTATATTGATATATTTCTTGAAAATAATGTAGCATTTATTAAGCAGTTACTATTTCTATTCTTAAAATGGTTGATTTTATATCTACAAGTTCTTCTTTTTTAGTTTCCACTCTTAATTCAGTCAATTCTACTGTTTGATCATGAATTGTACCAACTGTTTCTTCTAGCTTTGATACTTTATCTGTTAACTTTTTTTGTCCATCTTTTTAAACTTCTTAATTCTTCTAGAACCATTTTTTAGAATCCTTCATTACCCATTTCAATCTCTTCAAATGTATCACTATACTAAGTATTATATCATAAGTTACATTTTTAATTTCAATTATTTATAGTTAAAATAATTTTCTAATCCATTTATTATACCATCTACTATCTTATTTTGATATTTATTAGCCTCTAATAAGTTTGCCTCATCTTCATTTGATAAAAAACCACATTCTACTATCATAGCAGGCATATTAGTTTGATTTAGTACTATTAAATCTTTTCTCTCTACTATTCCCTTATTATTTGCTTTAGTACTTTTTAGTACTTCATCTAATATTGTTTGAGCCAATAATTCATTTCCCGGGACATCATTGTTGTTTTTTTCACTAGGATAGTATAAAACTTGAACACCATTAGCATTACTATTATTTTCAACAGAATTGCAGTGAATACTGATGAATACTTTAGCCTTTTTCCTATTTGCCAAGTTTGCTCTTTGATTATTATCAACATATTCATCTGTATTTCTTGTTAAAATAACTTTATAACCCATTAGTTTTAATCTTTTAGATAATTTTTTAGATATGTCTAAATTTATATTTTTTTCAAAACTATTATTAATTCCAATTGTCCCGGAATCTTTTCCTCCATGTCCAGGATCTACTATTATAATATTACCTGTCCCAAAAAATCTTCCTATTAAAAAAGAAAGCCCATAAAATAGTTGCAAAATAATAAATAATAGAATAATCATAAATAAAATAGTTCGTATTCTTGGCATTTTCATCTATTTTCCTCCACTCCTATAATAGTATCTCCAAAATAAAAAATCACATCAAGACTATAATTTATAGTTCTAATTTTATAATCTTAATGTGACAATTCGATGACATTTTTTATTTAATAAAACTTAATTTTAAATCTAGCTCCACCCTCTTTTTTATTTTCCACCGAAATCTCTCCATTATGCTTTTCAATAATGGACTTTGCTATAGAAAGACCTATTCCTATACTATCCTTATTCGCATTTTTCCCTTTATAAAACCTTTTAAAAATATGGGGTAAATCTTCCTTTAAAAATCCACTTCCATTGTCTTCAATCTTTACTTCTGTAAATATAGGATTAGACTCAATAAAAAGATTTATCTCACCATTATCCTCTAAATGTTCAATACAATTCTTTATAATATTTAAAAAAGCTTCACCTAACCAATAACTATCTCCTTTTATTATAGCATTGTCTCCCACTATATATAATTTAATATTCTTTTTTTCTATTAAAAACATAATAGGTTCAATAGCCAAATCTATTATATCTTTAATATACACAATATCCTTTTTAAATTTTATAGTGCCTGCATCTAATTTAGATATAGTAAGTAAAGAATTAGTCAAGGTCTCTAATCTACCTGCTTGTTTATTCAATCTATAAATATATTCTTTATTTTCATCCTTAGAATCATTATTTTCTATTAATTCAGACATAATATTAATAGCTGTAATTGGAGTTTTTAACTGATGTGATATATCTGCTATATTATCTTTTAAACTAATTTTATCCTGTATAGCCTTTTCCTTTAATTCTCTTAAAGTTATAACAGTTTTATAAAGTTCATCAGAAAGAATAGAAAAATCCTCATCAGTAGCTAAATTTAAAGAATAATCACCTTCATTAATTCTTTCAAGATAATTCTTTAAATTTTCTGCATTTTTCTTTTTGTTTCTAGTAGATATGTACATATAAATACAGAATATAGAAGTAATTAAAACTGAAAATAAAAAACTTATATAAATAATCTTTTTTCTATCCTTTAAAAAAATAAATCTATCTAAGTTATATCCGTACTTTCCCAAGGTTCCCTTTCCTATAGAAGCATATTTACTATGTTCAAACTTTAGTTGATTCATAATCTCTATTTCTAAATTTCTTGAATCTTTAGTCACAACTCCCATTACAACTGCCAATTTTTCGAAGAATATACTTTCAAAGAAGCTGTATACTGAAATAGAAAAAACAAATGATAAGATTAGAATAAAAATCAATAATCCTATTCTGCAAAATAAGTTTTTCTTTGAATCAATCATACTCATTCTCCATTCTATATCCTATACCTCTAATAGTCTTTATAATTATAGGCTTATTTGGATTATCCTCAATCTTTTCCCTTAATCTTTTAATCGTAACAGTTAGAGTATTGTCATTAATAAAATCTCCATCAATGTCCCAAAGCCTTTTAATAATCAATTCTCTTGTTAAAGTTTGATTCTGGTTTTCCATAAATAGTTCAAGTAATTTATATTCTCTACTAGTTATGTCAATTTCTTTATTTTCTTTAAAAACCTTAGTTTGAGATTTAATTAATTTCAAATCCTTACAGAATAATGTATCTATTAACGTTTTATCTCTTTTTACTCTTCTTAATACTGTATTTATTCGTGATTTCAATATAGATAGCTTAAAAGGCTTAATAATATAATCATCTGCTCCCAAGTCTAAACCTTTAACTATTTCCTCTTCTTCATCTACTACAGTAAGAAAAATTATTGGAATATTGGATTTAGATTTTACAAAAGAAAAAAATTCATAACCTGTTCCATCTGGCAAATTCATATCTAAAATAATTAAATCATATTTAAAATTAAATTTTTTCTTTCCTCTAGCTAAATTTTCTCCTATATCTACCTTAAAACCATCCTTTTCTAAATATGTTTTTATTCCAAAGGATATATTTTCATCATCTTCTATTAATAAAATTTTCCTCAAATATTTCACCCCTATATAAAATACTTTGGATTTATTTATATTATATAGTCCAAATTTTAATAAGTAAATTCTAAAATCCTTTATACATTAAACCTTGTCAACCGTTAACACTACCAAAACTTATAATGAATATACTATGGTTCATACTACTATTTATTTGATTTTTGTAATATAATTTAACATAACATTGATATGAGGGAGTGATTTTATGTTAAAAACCAATAGAGAAAAATTAGTGATTCAATCAGTGCAAGGTAAAATTCACAGTCCTATAATGGGTCAAAACCCTTATAAAATTAATAATGAGGGAAAGCCTATGATTTTACATGGTGTAGGTGGAATCACTTACAATTATCAAATTGGAGATCCATGTATGGAACTTGTAGGTGATCATATAGAACCAGGAGTTAGCATCAGAAATGAAGAAACTCCTGAAAACAGAGCTTTAACAGTTTTATCTTGCGTTGGAAATGAAGCTAAAGTAGTATCAGGAGATGCAAAAGGTGCAAAAGGCTATGTAACTGGAATGCATGGTGGTATTGAGCATGTAATGGTATATTTCCCAAAAGAAGATTTAGATAAAATGGCTATAGATGATAAAATTTTGATTAAAGCTTGCGGGCAGGGTTTACAAATAGAAGGACATGAAGATGTAGTAGTAATGAATATTGATCCAAATTTATTTAAAAAATTAGGAATTAAAGAAAATGAAAATGGAGAATTAGAAGTTCCTATAGTGACTGAAATACCTGCTCATCTAATGGGTTCAGGAATTGGTAGTCCAACTAGTTTCTCTGGAGACTATGACATAACTACAGGAGATAAAGAGGAAATAAAAAAATATGATATAGACAAACTACGATTTGGGGATTTAGTCCTACTCAAAGATTGTGACAACACTTATGGTCGTCAATTCTTAAAAGGTTCTGTAACCATTGGAATTATAGTACATAGTAATTGTATATTATCAGGACACGGACCAGGAGTTACTGGACTGTTAAGTTGTAAAACTTCTAAACTTAAAGGAATAAAAACTAAATATGCCAATATAGCAAATTATCTTAATATAAAATAAGATCAAAACATAAACAGGTTAATCTTTGCGGAAAATTTATCCACCTCCTTTATACAAAAATCTCTTAGAAGAGAATTATTTTAGAAACTATTCATTCTCTCCTATTGATGGAAGAGAATGAATAGTTTTTCATATTCTTTATTAGAATATTTCTTAATTTATAAATTACTTTATTTCTTCAAAGGCCATTTTAGGTTGGTTACAAGTAGGGCATTTCCAATCATCTGGCAAATCTTTAAAATCAGTATTAGGATCTATGCTATGTAGCTTATCTCCTCTTTCAGGTCTATAAGTATAGCCACATACTGTACATTTATAATCGTTCAAACTATTACCTCACATGTATACAAATATTATCTATCTATATATATCCAAATCAACTTATAATCAATCTTCTCTTTTTTTAATATCTCCTTTCATATCTGCCCAAAAGTATCAGCTCAAAAACTATCATCTTATTCCAAAAATAGTTCTGTAAATTATATAGTTGGTATTTCTATAATCTTTTATAGTTTTAACCTTATCAATAAATTTGAAAAAACAACTTATGTTTTCCATAATAAAAAGAGTATTGGTATTGATGTTAGTATAATATTGTAGACACGATTTTCCGAACGCTATAAAATATATTTAAGGAAAGGGTGTATAAATTTGTAAAAAGATATACAGAAGAATTTAAAAATACAATTGTAGAACTTTATAATGCTGATAAACCTTTGAAAGATATTAGCAACGAATGTGGCCTACCTAAATCTACAATACTAACATGGGTAAAAAAAGCTAAACCTGTAGCAATCAATAAAGATAAAGTAATTACTCAATCTGACTATGAAGCTTTATTAAAGAAAATAGCTAGAATAGAGGAGGAAAATGAAATATTTAAAAAAGCAATGGCTATATTTGCAAGGAAGTAAATTTAGTGTATAAATTTATTACTAATAATAAAGATAAACATAGTATGAAGCTAATATGGAAAGTTTTTAAAATATCTAGAAGCTCATATTATAAACATTTAAATAAAAAAGAAAGTAAAAGAAGTATTGAAAACAGATTTTTAGAAGGACAAATTCTTGATATATAGATCTAGTAAAGGTCGCTATGGAGCTCCTAAAATATATGAAAAATTAAAATCTAAAAATATATTCATAAGTCTCAAAAAGACTCAAAGAATTATGAATAAACTAGGTATAAAATCAGTTTTATCTTTTTCAGCTCTCATTTTTAAATTATTATAATTTATTATATGTTTCTTAAGGATTCTATCTAACCCTGGTTTCAGCAGAGGATACATTTTATCAACTAAGTTAAAAAACTCTTCTGTTGATGAACAATTGTCAAAATAATTATATCGCTCTTCTGAAGAATTCCCTTTTAATAAATCTTCTTTTTTAAAAGCAAAAAACAAAGTCAATACTGTTTTTATGGAAATAGCAAAAATTTAATTTAGTAAGTAATCATAAAACTCTACATTAAAATCTTCTTTATTCTATTTCGTATTTTCAAGATACTTGTCTAAATAACTTTTTACATAACTTTTAAATTGAAGCCTTTTAGATTTATTCAATATTTATCACCTACTTCTATATATGAATTATTTAAGAAGAATTATACTAGAAATATAGCAATCATCATCCTTTTCAATATTAGTTTCTTTAATTAATTTAAAATCTTTTTCAATATCATATAAACTTACTTTCTCTTGATTAGTTATAACTAACATATTCCCTATTATACCTGCAAATTCAGTTTTATTATTTAAGTCAATAACTTCAGAGTCTTCATTATTTTTGTCCAATATAGTCATTTTAGTTCCTTGATTTATAACAAGATCATGATTTGTTACTATAATTTTATTTTTATATTGCAAGATATCATTGGGAACCTCTTGATTAGTATCTATAGTCTCAATCTCATTTGTATCAAGAGAAATCTTTAATATTATACTAGATGGTTTTTCTTCTTTTGTCATCATTACTCCAGCATATAGATAATCATCATCATTCATAAATTTATATTGACTAGTACCATATTGAGTAATATCTTTCTTATCTAGTAGCTCTAAATTCTCATCATATATATATAAATAAAATTTTGGTAATGATGTAGACAAATTCGAACTAAAAGCATATATCTTACCTTTAACTGCTGTAAATCCACTAATATATTCTTTTTCTATTATTAGTTCTTTTACTGTATTATTAGTTTTATTTAATCTGCATATGTGCGTATCTCCATTAAGAGTATTTATCGTATAAATATAATCTCCACTTACAGCAACATCATTTAATGCTATATTGTTGAAAGAAAATTCTTTTATTGAGAGATCCTTTTTATTAAAACTTATTACCTTTTTACTATCTTTTTTATTTCCTAATCCCTGAGGTATCATATATATTTCATTGTCATAATAAACTGGATTGTGAAAAGCCGAACCTAACATTGCATAACTTAATTTTTGTTCTGAAACTTTATTTAAATCTCCATCATACCAATGAATAATACTCTTGTACTCACTGGCTGTTGTTTCTACAACTCCAATCTCAATTTCTTTACTCTCCAAAACTTTTGAATTATATACTTTATGACCACATCCATTTATAGTAAATAAAACCCCTATGATTATAGTAATATAAACAAATTTTTTCACCTTAATCTCCTCATTTATAAGTTACAAACCAAAGGGAATCAGTAGTCCCTTTGGTTTGTAACTTATTTTTATTTTTCATATATCTTAGACGTATTAGTACTATTTACTAATTCCATAGGATGAACTGCGGCTCCAAAATCTGATGTATCCAAATTAATTCCGTAATTATCTAAAAATGCTGCATACACTAGTTGAGAACAATAAAATTTTTCCCTTGTATAAGGATTAAGATAGTTCCAATTATAGGGTTTTCCTATCTTTCCATAACACCAGTCTGCTGCTTTTTCATCTTGAGTGATACTCGTTCCTTTAACCGTTGCTCCATAACAAGTCTTCCTTGTCTGATACCAATCATTCGCTCCTGTTGTTACTCCACCAGATAGTGATTCTACTACCGTACCATGACTATAAACAATAGCTGCATGTCCCGTTGGGATTATACCTTTAAACTTATCTTTGGTTACAAGGATAACTCCTTTTCTTCTTGGGTATGTTCCAAATGACTCTAGATTAACAAAAGATTTACCATCCTTATCAAACTCTAAATCCTTTCTCTCTACTTTTTTTTCCAATCTTTCTACTTCTTCTTGTGTGAATATCTCTTCCGCTGAAGGATATTTTTCTTGTTCATTAGCTAAACTAATGTTTGGTAATACTAAAATTAGAGCCAAACCCATAATTATTAAACTTTTTACAAGTTTTTTGAACATTCTCTCCCTCCTAATCACACTAAATTACTAGTAATTTTCTAATTTTACATCATGATGTACTTATATAATATTCTATTTTTTCAGATAAATAACCTAACTTTTGTACAGTTTTTAATTAATTCCTAAAAATTCTATTTAAGTACTTATCTTTAAGAAATAGATTGCCCCTTAATTTTGTACAAAAACTGACTAATTATTCTTTTATCATAGAATTTTGTTTCTTGGACTTATGTCAATAAAGTAAACATATTTTTTCAAATTCAAAACTTGTATACTGACTTCCTAAATCACTATAGAGAATTAAATTTCATTAGGTTTCTGAAATTTATAGGCATTTTCTAAAGCCTTTATAGCTAATTTAGTATCTATATTTTTAAACATAGAATATCCAACTATTTTTCTACTATTAAGATCCTTTATACAAGGCTTACCAGAATTATAAAGTTCTACAATTGTATTTTTAAATTCTTCTGTATATCTCTTTGCCAACTTAGACACTCCTTCCTTAACCATGTTCGAAAATCGTGTCTACATCTATAATATTATACTAACATCAACATATCATCAACAGCAATACTATTATTTATTTAATTTTTGTAATATAATTTAACATAACATTAATATGAGGGAGTGATTTTATGTTAAAAACCAATAGAGAAAAATTAGTGATTCAATTGGTTGTATTAAACAATTATATTTCATCATCTATATAATAAACTTTGCTATCATCTAATCTCAAACAAGCTAGCCTTCCACCAGCATAGCAGTTTCCAGTATCAATACCAATTTTATCTTTATAAATATTATCAACGCAAATTTTTTTAATACTTTTTTCTTCTATACCTAAACTTTTTTCTATCTCATTTACAGGAGTATGTCCAAATATAGTTACAATACCCTCTAATGCTTTATTTAAGTAAAAATCTTCTCTAACCCAAACCAATTTATGTCTTTGATTTTCTAAAGCTTTATCTATAGACATGTTCTTTACATCCTCAAATAATCTATTAGGTTCAAATCCTGCATGTACTAAAAGATATTTATCCTCTATAAATTTAAAATATTGTATCATCTAAAAATGAAATTAGGATAAACAGCTATAAATAACAGTCTTTTACTATTTATAACTAAGAAGGATAATTATAGATTGTATCGACAAAAATATTTAAATATTATTCTCTTCGCTCCATAATATACTTCCCTAAAAATCCTAAGCTTAAAAACAACAAAGCAATTCCCATGTTCAATTGAACCATTGGCTCAAGTCCCTTTCCTATTCTAAATAAGTAAAAAACCCCCAGCCTTTTCCAATTTCCCAACCATTGAATTAAATAGTACATCAAAGGTCCAAAATATCCTCCAATTAAACTAGAGCTAATACCAGAAATAAAAACCCCTAAAGAACCCAACAATAATCCTATTGATATAGACTCTAAAGCATAGGAGGGATACTCCACAAATGCTCCTTTGGTTTTTAATACATACATAAATATTAAAGATAACAATATATATACAACAATCCTTAATATCAAACGCATGAAATAAATCTCACCTATTGATATTGTCTTTGAACGAATCACTTCATTGATACCTTTATCCAATTCACATTCAAAACAAGAAGTTAACAATATAATAGCCATCAGAGGCAAAAACCTTTCAGTAATAATAAGCACTACATCCTTCTTTAATTCATTAATTCCAAATATAATATAAATCAATAGAAAAATCACAAAACATAGCGATACATTTAATAGAATATGGTGTTTGATTTCATTATTTAAAATTTTACTTCTTATAAATCCCATAAACAAACACCTCCCCTTCTCGTTTTAAATCATAAATTTTCATAGAAATAAAAAGTATTACTATTGCAAGAAGTACATATATTCCACGGTTAATAAAAATCATATTTTTATTATTTAGATAAAGCTGTGTATTGCCAACAATGTTGTGTCTTAAAACTAAACTGTGACCATATCCTCCATCAATACTCCTTGCTCCCTTCATTACATCTAAAAACCACCAAATCATCATAACAAGAATTCCCAATGGGGAATTAGTTGCTACGGTACTAAAGATGCCAAGGGATAGTACCACCATCAATGTGGGCATAAGCCATATTAAAGTATATCCGTAGAAATAAAGAGGATTTGTCTTATTCCACCCAAAATCTTTGATAATTTGTAAATTATAGTAGCTTGCAATAGCCATCAAAAATATACTTAGTAGGATAAGCAGAGCTAGGTATCTACTAATAATTAACTTTGATGAGGATACACTTCTTGTAAATAGCAAATCCTCACATTTACTTCTTTTATCTTGAAACCAAAATGCCACTGCTAAAAATACAGGTATTATTCCTATAACAATTCCTGCATAGTCACAAAATACTCTAGCATAAGCACCTGATATCTTATCTTTTTTAATCATCAATTCATAATCTTTTACTGCTTCATCATAAGTCTTAGGTCTTTCTCCAAATCTTGATGATATTAACTTTTTGCTATAAACAGAACCTCCTCCCAAAAGTTCATCCACTTTATCCATCAGTTCTATGAATTGTTCATCTGTAACCTTTGGATTAAATATTTTATCATCTGGTTTTGCTTGATATGTTCCAGAATCATTTTGTAATTTTTTAATATCTTCTAGTGATATCCCAGATAGTGCAGAAATAACCTTTGATATTTGTTCATTCTTTTCTTTATTCAATTCAATATCTCTATAAAACCCATAGGGATAAGTAGTGTAAGAATTAATAGAATACTCCTGTAATAGGTGCCCCATAGCATTTTCACGGATAGTTGCCATATCGTTAGTCTTAGTCATCCCATAGTTCTCTTGATTAGGCAATGGTCTATTCATTTTTGACATATTTAATTCACTGCCAAACTGACTTTGGATAAAAACAAATATCAATACTACTGTAATCCAAAATATAGGGTTTTTAAGTATCCGTTTCATTTCAGTAAACATTAGCTTCATTATTTTGCACCTCCCACATCATAGAGAAGATTTAGATATCCATCTTCAATGTTTGGCTCGCATGGTACAAATTCTTCTTCTACCTTATCTTTCGATAATAATTTAATATCTACATAATCACCATAGTCTTGTTGGGAAGTAAGAACATAGCGATTCTGATATTCATGAAGCTTTTCCTTAGGTATATTTGCTCGGTAAGTACAACCTCTTGCACCTTCTACAAGATCATTGACTTCACCATTGAACAGTATATGACCATGATTTAAAACTGCTAAATGGTTGCAGGTACTTTCTATGTCTCCTACAATATGAGTGGATAAAATCACAATTTTATCTTCTGCTAAATTGGCTAAAATATTTCTAAAACGAATTCGCTCTTCTGGATCTAGCCCTGCTGTTGGCTCATCTACAATTAATACCTTTGGATCATGAACAATTGCCTGAGCAATTCCTAGACGTCTTTTCATCCCTCCTGAAAGAGCCTTCACTTTGAGTTTTCTGTCCTTCCAAAGATTAACTAATTCCAATACTTTTTTTGTACGACCTTTTATTTCAGTGGGCTCCATTTCGGATAAAATAGCTAAATACTCTAATGCTTCCACAACGGTCATATTTGGATACATATTGAAATCTTGAGGTAGATAACCAACCATGGAGCGAATTTTTCTTCGATTGGAAATAGGTACATTGCATATCTCAATCTTTCCACTTTTCACAGGTAATAAAGTCACCAATGTTTTCATAAGGGTTGACTTGCCAGCGCCATTTCTTCCCAATAACCCGAACATACCTTTCCCAATTTCGATATTGATATCAAAAAGCACCTGATTTCGTCCATAAGCTACATTTAAATTTTCAATTATAATTTTCTCTGACATAAAACACCCTCCTTATACTTTAAGGAGAGTGTAACAAATGATTTCCAATATTCTATCAAAATTTATAAAATAATTATTATTTCTACTACTCCCCCATATTCTGTATTACTAATCTGAAGCTTCCCTCCATGTTTTTCTAAAATTATACTAGAAATATTCAGTCCTAGCCCCATATGACCCTTTACATTGTTTTCACAAAAAAAAGGAGAAGTTGCATAGCTCAATGCGTCTTCACTAAAACCAGGACCATCATCTTGAACTCGAATTTTAAATTCTTTATTATTAATTAAAAACTCTACATAAATATTTTCTTTTGCATATCGGATAGCATTGTTTATGATATTTTCAAAAACTTCTTGTATGTGAACTGAATCAATTAGAATTTTTCTATCTTTCTGCGACTTGATCCAATGAATTCTTTTATTTTTAGATAAATCATTTCCAATTTGCTCCAATGTAAAAATAAACTCTTTTAAAGAAATTTCATTTTTTTTAATTGTTAGCTCATCTATTGACTGAAGGTTACTAATCTTTTCTATATATTCCTCAATTCTTTCTGTCTGTCTTTCCATAGAATCTAATATTTCCAACCTTTTATCATTATATTTAGAATTCTCTTCATCAAAACACCTCATCATCTCTTGATTCCCTTTTAATATAGTAAGGGGTGTTCGAATATCGTGACCTATGGAAGAAACCATATGATTAAATGCATCATACTGACGCCAAACTTTTATTTTTTGTTCATGTAAATCTTTTGTATAAGATTCTATTTTCTCACAAGCATTGCTTAGTTCATTTTCTTCATCTAGCAATGCTATTGTCATATCTCTGTCGCCACTACTATATGAATTAAAATAGTCTATAGGTTTTTGAATCTTATGTTTATAAAAAGTAGAAAAAGCTAATATTGCAAAAAGTAAACAATGTATTTCTATAGCAAAATTCTTATAACACAATAAAGATTTAAAGATTAACCCAGCTAATTTTGATTCTGGTAGTTTTTTTAATGTATAATAGGTATTTTCTTCTCCTTCTTTTACCTCTAAAACCTTGTCAAACTGTTTATTAATTAATTCAATTTCGTAGGAACTTATTAATATAGCATTTACTTTAGCTAACAAAATACCTATTAAAAGAAATATGGATAAATAGATAGCAAAGCTCTTTTTTAAACTTAGCTTCTTTGTCCATTCCTTTAGCCAATCCATCGATAACCAACTCCCCAAACCGTTTCAATATATTCTCTATCTGTATGTCGAGATAATTTTCCGCGAATTCTACGCACATGCTCAGCAATAACTGAACTATCACCAAGACCATCATACCCCCAAATAGAAGTGTAGATATGTTCTCGATCAAACACTCGACCTGAATTTAAAGATAGAAGCTCTATAATGTCGAATTCTGTCTTGGTAAGAACCACTTCTTGATTTCTATAAAAAATACGTCTTCCACTATAGTCAATCCACAATTCTCCAAAAGATGCTGTATCATTTTTCTTACTTTTTCTGTTCTCCCTCACTAAATGAGCATGAATTCTTGCTAATAGTTCTGCTAGAGAAATGGTTTGATAATATAGTCATCTCCTCCAATCATCAATCCTTTTACTCGATCTCTTTCATTAGTACGTGCAGTTAAAAACAGTATTGGTATCGTAGTTTTATCCCTTATCATTTGACATGTTTTAAAACCATCTAATTGTGGCATATTTACATCAAGAAGAATCGAGTCTGGTCTTTCATTCAACTTTTCCAGTACTTCTCTACCATCTAAAGCTGTAATCACTTCATAGCCTTTCATATTTAAAAAACTTTGTAACATATTTACCAAATCTATTTCATCATCAACAATTAAAATTTTTCTTTTCATAATATATCACCCATTTTAATATACCATATAATTTCCTATTTTTTATCAACTCCTATAATTTTCATACTAATACTATTATTGGAGTTATTATTCACTAACTCCATCGATTTTCGTTCTTCTATTTCCCAATAAATATTAAACTATAAGCTACAAGAATATTTTTGTAGCTTATAGTTTATTTAAGAGTTTTTCTAGTTGGCTAAATCAAATACATCCAACTCTTCATGGTCTATTCCTTTAATTTTAACATTTTCCATAGCTTTCAAAGTATCTAAAGCTGTTATAACACCTATATTTCTTTCAATAGCTGCTCTCCTAATATGAAATCCATCTCTCTTTGAATCATTACCTTTAGTTGGAGTATTAACTACTAAATCTACTTCTCCATTTTTAATCACATCTATTATATTAGGATGCTCTTCGTTAAGCTTTCTAACTTCTTTAACTTCTATGCCAGCATTTCTCAAAAGTCTTGCTGTTTTTGAAGTTGCTACAAATTTAAATCCTAGATTATAAAGTTCTTTTGCTATTGGTAAGAACTCTTCTTTATCATGATCATTTATTGTAGCAAGTATAGTTGACTCTGTTTTGCTAATGAACATGTTAGCTGCTACAAATCCTTTATATAAAGCTTCATATATTGTTTTGCCTACTCCTAAAACCTCTCCTGTAGACTTCATTTCAGGTCCTAATGAAACTTCAACTCTCGGAAGCTTTTGAGTAGAAAATACAGGCACTTTTACAGATACTAATTCAGGTTCTTTGTATATATCTACTCCATAACCTAAATCTCTTAATTTTTCACCAAGCATAACCTTAGTTGCTATATCTACTATAGGCACATTACTTACCTTGCTTATATACGGTACTGTTCTTGATGCTCTTGGATTAACTTCTATAACATAAAGTTCTCCTTTAAATTCTATAAACTGAATATTAATCATTCCTTTTATTCCTATTCCTAAAGCAATCTTTTTAGTAAATTCCAATACTTTTTCTTTTATATTAGGGCATATATTTTGACTTGGATATATAGTTATACTGTCTCCTGAGTGTACACCTGCTCTTTCAAGATGTTCCATTATTCCTGGTATAAGTACATCTTCCCCATCAGATATAGCATCTACTTCTATTTCTCTGCCCATAAGGTACTTATCAATTAGTATTGGGTTCTTTTTATCCTTTTGAAATGCATTTGATAGATAATATATAAGTTCCTTTTCATCATGAGTTATTTCCATACCTTGCCCTCCAATTACATACGAAGGCCTTACAAGTACTGGAAACCCAAGCCTTTTAGCTTCTTCCAATCCTTCTTCTACACTCCAGATTCCTTTTCCCTTAGGTCTTGATATTTTTAATTTTTCAAGTAATTCATCAAACTTTTCTCTATCTTCTGCAATGTCTATCTGATCTGCAGTAGTTCCAAGGGTAGGTATATTCTTTTCCTTTAAGAATTCAGCAAGTTTAATAGCTGTTTGTCCTCCAAACTGAAGAATTACCCCATTAGGTTTTTCTTTTTCTATTATATTTAATACATCTTCTTCTGTAAGAGGCTCAAAATATAATTTATCTGATATATTAAAATCAGTACTTACCGTTTCAGGATTATTATTTATTATTATTGTTTCTATACCTAATTTTTTAAGAGCTATTATACAATGCACTGAAGCATAGTCAAATTCTATACCTTGGCCTATTCTAATTGGACCTGATCCTATAACTATAACTTTTTTCTTATCTGAAACCTCTACCTCATCCTCAGTTTCATAAGTTGAATAGTAGTATGGCGAAAGAGCTTCAAATTCCCCTCCACAGGTATCAACCATTTTGTATACTGGAGTTATCCCCCATATAATTCTAAGTTTATATACATCTTCTGGAGAAACTCTTAGCATATCTGCTATTCCTTTATCTGAGAAACCTTTTTTCTTTAATTTATATAACCATTCCTTATCTAAATCACCTATTCTACTAAGTCTTAATCTCTGTTCCTCCTCTACAATACTCTTAAATTTCTCTATGAAAAACTTATCTACTCCTGTTATTTCTGCAACTTTATTTATTTTATAATCACGTCTAAGCATTTCAGCTAAGGCAAATATTCTTTCATCATCTGGCGTAATTACTTTTTCTTTCAATTCTTTCATACTTAATTCTCTAAATTTTTTATGCTCTAGTGAATATTTTCCTATCTCTAAGGATCTTATTCCCTTTAATAAAGCAGCCTCAAAATTACTTCCTATAGACATTACTTCTCCTGTCGCCATCATTTTAGTTCCTAAAGCTCTATCTGCTCCTTGAAATTTATCAAAAGGCCATTTTGGTATTTTAATTACTACATAGTCTAATGATGGTTCAAAACATGCATAAGTCCTTTGAGTGATTGCATTTTTAATCTCATCTAATCCGTAACCTAGAGCAATCTTTGCAGCTACCTTGGCTATTGGATATCCTGTAGCTTTTGACGCTAATGCTGAAGATCGACTTACTCTTGGATTTATTTCTATTACTGCATACTCAAAAGAATGTGGATCTAGTGCAAATTGTACATTACATCCTCCTTCTATTCCTATAGCATTTATTATATCTATGGATGCACTTCTGAGCATCTGATATTCTTTATCTGATAAAGTTTGACTTGGTGCTACAACTATACTATCTCCAGTATGTATTCCTACTGGATCTATATTCTCCATATTACATACAGCAATACAATTTCCAAAGCTATCTCTTATTACTTCATACTCGATTTCCTTCCATCCCTTAACACTTTTTTCAAGAAGTACCTGACCTATAGTACTTAATTGAAAACCTAGTGCTAAAATCTGTTCTAATTCTTCTTCATTGTTAGCTATTCCTCCACCAGTTCCTCCTAATGTATAAGCTGGTCTAACTATAACTGGATATCCTATTTTACTTGCAAAAGTCTTTCCGCTTTCCATGTCAGTAATTATTTCACTTTGTATAACAGGTTGGTTTATTCTATTCATCATATTTCTGAAAAGCTCTCTATCTTCTCCTTCTTTTATTGATTCAATAGATGTGCCTATAACTTTCACATTGTACTTTTCTAGTATACCTTTATCATAAAGTTCTACAGCCAAGTTTAAACCTGTCTGTCCTCCCATTCCTGCAAGAAGGCTGTCTGGTCTTTCCTTTGCTATAACTTTTTCTACAAATTCCACTGTTAAAGGTTCTAAATAAATCTTATTTGCTATTTCTTTATCTGTCATTATTGTAGCCGGATTGCTATTTATCAATACAACCTCTACTCCCTCTTCTTTTAATGCCTCACAAGCTTGAGTACCAGAATAATCAAACTCTGCTGCCTGACCTATAACTATTGGACCTGATCCTATAACTAAGACTTTCTTTATATCTTCACTTAATGGCATATTACCACCTCCTAAATTCCGAATACATATTTTTACAATTTTTATCTTATATCTCTAACTCTTAAAGCGCATACTCCATAAATTTATCAAATATATAATCGCTATCCCTTGGTCCTGGACATGCTTCTGGATGGAACTGCACCGAAAAAATAGGTAAACTATTGTGCTTCATTCCTTCTATAGTCCCATCATTCAAATTTATATGCGTTACCTTCATGTTTTCTGGCATCATATTCACATGATATCCATGATTTTGAGATGTTATATAAACTTTATTTGCCTCTAAATCTTTAACGGGATGATTACAACCTCTATGGCCAAACTTAAGCTTTGCTGTTTTTCCTCCAAGACTTAAAGCTAAAAGCTGATGTCCTAAACATATTCCTACAATAGGTTTTTTACCTACTATCTTCTTTATATTTTCTATAATATCAGTTAAATCTTCTGGATTTCCTGGACCACTAGATAAGAATACTAAATCTGGATTTGCATTTAAAACTTCTTCAGCATTTGTAGATGCTGGGAAAACTGTTACTTTGCATTTTCTATTTAAGAAAGATCTAATTATACTCTGCTTCATACCAAAGTCCATAATAGCAACGTGTTTTCCGCTTCCTTCTATTACATACTTTTCTTTGGTAGTTACCCTTTGTATCGCTTCTCTATTAGAAAAAGCTTCTATTTTATTCTTAACTTCTTCGTAAGAAACATCTTCTAAAGTTATTATTCCTTTCATAGTTCCATTATTTCTCAATATTTTAGTTAAAGCCCTTGTATCTATTCCCTCTAATCCTATGATTTTATTTTGCTTTAAATAATCTTCTATTTCTAATTCAGATCTAAAATTACTTGATAAACTGCATTTTTCTCTAACAATGATTCCTTTAACCTTAGGAGACTTTGATTCCATATCTTCTAAATTTATGCCACAATTTCCTATAAGTGGATAAGTCATTGTTACAATCTGTCCATAATAGGATGGATCTGTAAGAGCCTCTTGGTATCCTGTCATTCCAGTATTGAATACAACCTCTCCAATACTGTCCTTTAGATAGCCAAATGCATTGCCTTGAAATGTTGTTCCTTTTTCTAATATAAGTTTTGCTTTCATAAAATAGACCTCCTCAATTTGGTACAGTAAAAATACACTTTTGTTGAAGGCCTTTCTTTGCACACAAAAAAAGCACTAGGAAGATTAAATTTTTAAAAATTAATCCTCTTAGTACTTCTTATAGTTATATTATTTACCTTTTTTTTCACACAACAAAAAAACATATCCATAGTCATACCTCTTCCTGGCCTCACAGGACCAAATTAAAGTGTATTTTTTACTCTATCTTTTACAGTTAATTTTAATTCATATTTTTTAAACTGTCAAGAGATAATGTTAAAACTTGATTTTAAATATCATTTACTATAGTGGCTTATATAGTTTTTGACTCTGAATTCTATGCGTATATAATTATATTAATAAACCTTTCTATAGTATTAGCAAATTTTTTACTAATAAACTATTTTCATGCATTAATCGCTCTAAAGTGTCAATTATTATAAGTTTATATCTTCAGTGTTATAACATATAAAAACAGCTTTTTCTTTATCTTTTAATACTATATCTTCCAATCTAGTTGCTTTAGACAATTCATGAACATACATCCCTACAGTTGTTAATTCTAAAGCTTCTGTTGCCATTAAAATACCTTCATCATAACTTCTAGCTGTACTTATACATTCAGGTACATCTGAAAACGATATAGATATTACATATTTTTCTTCACTTTCATCATACTCACTATAATCAAAATAGCATAATATCTAATTTCCATAAATAATTTCTCCATATATAATGAATATTTATATCCAACCAGTTCGTTTACAAATGTTTTTTAAAAGTACCTATTGTTAAAACTCCTTATTATCACCATAATTTAAACAAAAATAATTCCATAACATATTAAAACTGATAATATGCTGTACAATGAACCTATTAAATAATATTCAGCAAAGATTGGATCCTTTGCACCTAGCACTTACTCCTATTGTTAACCGCATTCACAAAATCGTTGTCCAGATAGAATTTACCAAGCTCCCTCTCATTCGTTGCTTGGATGCAGTTAACGTCCTCCAGATTGTAAGTGATATTGATGATTAGATAGCCATCATTCATTAAAGCACAGCCAGTGAATGCCATACGGTCGTGTTTACTCAGCTCGTTGATCCGATATTCAGCTCAACAAGAGATGACTTGTGGGGAACAAAATCAAGGGTTTCTCCCTGCATGTTGAAACATTCCACGACTTAATACGGCTGATGATTTGTGATCCTTGCACGATCCAGTGCATCCTATATCTCACCACGGTCAGCAGGAAGAATTAGATAAGCACCAGTATAGGCAGGCGAATCGTATAAATCTGACCGTATGAGCGTTACGGTCATTACTTTTTCTTTTTCTGCCATTTGATCATCTCCTTTTGAAATAGAAAAAGCGCCCTTCAGTTTCAGAGAAACCCAAAGACGCTACATATTATATTGTATCCCCTGATCAGGATAAAGCAAAACAAGTTATTGGTCTAGGTGCATATCAGCAAGAAGGGTAAAGCTAAATAGCCTTTAGCATCTACAACCTCTTCTGCACAAGCTGGAACGATATTTATAATTTCTTTTATAACCCCATCTTGAAAAACCAAACAAACTTACTTTATTTTTGTTACAACGGTGTTTTTAGCAATTTTTTCTCTATCTATTTCTAATAATACATTCTTAATCCGACTCATTAATATTCTACCTCTATGTCTTCCGAATGCTTGAAAAATCATACCTGTTGTGCAAATGGGACATTGCGGGTATGGCAATGGATTCCACCGCCATACAAGTTTAGTGCCAACGGGTTAATCTGTATAATATGACGGTTAGGAAATGCAGTTTGCAGAACCTGCAGTGCCTGTTCGTCTTTTTCCCTGATTCGTTCCGACATTCCTTCCTCATAATATTTCTGAGCAACTACTACGTTATTAGCAATCAGAAAATTGCAATAGCTGAGTGCTGGCAGAACGTTAATCGGACCGTCAGGAAAGGGAGTTACATCTAACAGCACCTTATGTTCCCTCCAAAGGTTATATGCGTCATCTTCTGGATAGAGGTCTATATAGATTGGCTCAGGCACAGGCATTTTCAGAATACGGAAAGGCTGCCCATCCTTATTACAAGCAGTCTTTACCACATCATATGCTCGGTCCAGCCGTTCTTTGTCCAGAGCGTGTAGCTTACTTTCACGGGCTTCTTCCTCGGAAATGTGTGCAATTAAAATAGTATCGGTGTTGGCAAAACGGCAGATCTCATCAATGTGTCCGTTGGCAGAAGCAGAACGGAAGGAGCGGAATGTACCGTCGGCAGAAGGGATTGGCCCGGAATAAGCATATTCATCGGCATAGGAACATTGCGGAAGCCAAATAATCTGCTCCAGATTAAATACCCTTTTCAACTCCTGTTCCACCTCCATTACGGTCTTGCCAGGATTACGTTTATCTACCTCCGTTTCCTGTATTGCCATCATTACACCACATCCATTGAATTCCCGATCGCCACCCTCGCTAATCAGTTCAGAGTACCGTGTATTTTCAATTCCGATGCATTTGGCATGAAATTCACTGAATCCTTGTAATAGGTGGGAAAGCTCATCATCTTCCGGATAGTATCCATACATGTCAAAACGGAAGTCAACCCTTGCACGGCTTCCAAGATCACCTATCATAACTTCAGCGCCAAAATCACGCGGATAGATGATAGGGGAGGGAAATATTACAAATCGGATTAATGCAGTATCAACTCCTTGTCTATCCAATTCCTGTTTTGCACGTTTTTGCACTTCCTCATCATAGCAGCAAACGATGACTTCTACTTCTCCCATCAATGCTAGTACCACTTGAGCGCTAACTATATCTGTACTTAACTTTCTGGTTGCATTGGCGCACGGTGGCCAGATGATTAGCACAGATTCTTGTTTTTCAAATTCTCCTACAGTTCTAAAATTTTCCATTATATTCATCTCCTTTTAATTATTTCTATTACAATATGAAAGACGGCAGTTTCCGGAGAAACCGTAAAGCATACTGTAATATGAGAGGTCCAGTGTTAACATATAGCTTCATATCCATAATGTAAAAACTCCTCTCCTTTTATTGTTGCAATTTTTTTTAACAATATGTATTATATAGTATGGAGTAGCTCCATAGTCAAGGAGGAAAATAAATGGATAAAAATAAATTAAAAACCTTTACAACTGGAGAATTTGCGCAAAGATTTGGAATAAAAAAGGATACCTTATACTATTACGACCGAATCGGTTTATTCCATCCAGCGGGAGTGAATGACAATGGATATCGGTATTATACGGTTCCACAGCTTGATGTTTTCTGGATGATTCAATCTTTGAGAGAGCTTAACTTTCCTTTGAAAACATTGAAACACTATCTCAATGCGCACTCGCCAGAAGAGTTAATTGCACTTTCCAAGGGACAACTCAGCCGAGTAAAGCAGGAAATAAGAAAGTTAGAACAAATTCACTGGCTATTAAGCAGCATCGTCACATATTCGGAGGAAGCCCTCAGCGCTCCCTTGGATAAAATCTCTCTCATGGAGCTTCCGGCGGAGCCTGTTTTATATAGCGATCCAATCCCCCAGGAGATTGATATCATCAGTGGCGAGGAGTGGTTTAACTATTATGATCGCTTTTTGAAAAAAACGGAACTAAAAGGTCCAGCTTATGTCGGATCTATTGTAAGTCAGGAAGATCTGCTGGCGGGAAGATTCCAAAGGGTTGATCGGCTGTTTGTCCGTATGGACAATGCGGATGCCGAGTTGAAGCCTGCAGGACTTTATGCGGTTACTTACCACAAGGGCCCATATGAATCAGTATTGGAGGTCTATGAGCCCTTTCTTCGGCAGCTTAAAGAGCAGGGACTGACCGTATGTGGCGATGCCTATGAGGAATATCTATTGGGTAAATTGTCCGTTCAAAATCAGACTGATTTTATTTTTAAAATCAGTTTAGCTGTACACAAATAAAGGCTGAATTCGCAAATTTCAATATTGCAATCGTGTTGAAGCCATAAAAAGCAGGGCAGGTCTGCGTTTGAGAGCCTATCCTGCGCAGATATAGTGCTAAGTACTGCAAATATTGAAAACAATCTCAGATTAACATCTCAAACTTCAAGAATCTCTCAGTTAATCATAATAGATACTATATTTACCTCTTTAGCACTTGAAAATGATAAAATACAGGATGAGGTTGAAAATACTAAAAGATTATTTAAAAAATATCAGTATTACTGTGATTAAAATATTTCAAGATAAAAGATTATAAGCAAATAATTAAGCTGTATAATTATATTTTAAATTTTCTTTTTCATAATTCATATTTTTTAGACCTAATAAATATTTGAATATTTTCAAACATAATAAAAAAATGGATGTTACTTTCTATAAAAAATAACATCCATTTATACTAAAATCCTTTATATCTGAACTTTTCAATAATATAAATTATCCCTTACTAAGGTTATAATATACCAGTAACTAGTGAAAATTACCTAAATGAAGAAATCAAAGGTAAAATTATTATTATGCTTAATGTTAGTCTAATATTATAGACACAGTTTTTCGAACACTATAAAACATAGTTAAAAAGAGAGTATCTAATTTACAAATTAATACATAAGTACTTCACTACAATCTAAATCTTATCTCCTAACTTTACTTTTATTTAGCATAAATAGAATTTATCTTTTATTCTATGATTAAGGGATATATTACACCACTTATACCAAATACTCATTCCTCCCCATTAACTCTAACATTGGCATCAGTATCAGCTTTAATTTTTAAACTTCCTTTAGCATCTTTACCAACTGCCTTAACTCTGTACTTTCCACTTTCCAGGGTAGTTGTATAGTCTCCATTTCCTTCCCCCTCAATTATTATTTCAAATTCATTATTTGGATTAATGAATACTAATTTTAGTTTGCCTCTATTAACCTTTGTATTATATGTAAGAGTTAGTTCTTCCTTCCCATCAGAATTAATCTCCATAATAGTATCAGTACCAGAAAATGTTTTAAAATTCATTTCAAATTCAGAATTTTTCCCTTCACTGTTTCTAAAGAGATAATTAAATGAATCATAACTCTCAACTATTGCTTCATTGTCATTGTATAATTTAGCTTTTTCATTGTTTGATTGTCCTTCACCACAACCACTTAAACATACCATAGATCCAATAATAATTATTAAAACTAATTTTTTCATTGCCCCACTCTCTCTTCGTTATTATTTTGTACCATTATTCTATAATACTACTATTTGATTTTTATTTAAATAGGAAATTATATATTTTTGAATCTTGGATCTTTTTAGCAAAAAATAATGGCAAGACCCTCATTCTGGGATCTTGCCATTATTTAGTTTACATAGCGATATTATTTACTTTATGATGTGAATTATATAAATATAATTCCATATATGTATAATATTCTTAAATATTTGTTAATTAGTACCGAATATTAATAATTAGTTATTTTTCTTTTTACTGTTAAATTTTAGTTGTATTACCATATAAACTAATATATAATATATATATTGATAATTATATAACAAACAAATTAGGAGGGACTGCATATGTTTACGTTTAATTACTCCGAAGGAGCAACTATATTTTCAGCTTGGGGGATGTGGTTTATAGTATTTGCTGCATTGTTTCTATTCAATGAATTTTCAAGAAGATCAAAAACAGGTGCATTTATTAGTTTTATAATTTTACCCACAGTTTTGTCGATACTTTGGTTTACGGTTCTAAAAGAAAAAACTTATACTGATTGGTTTCATTTAGCAAAAGTTTATTCTGCTACTGCAGGATGTATAGGATTCTGGTTTATAAGACACTATAAGAAAAAAGACAAAAATACAGGAGAAGTTTTATGGCGTCTTTCTGAAAAAAAAGTAGCTCTTATTTTCCCACCATTAATTCTTGCCATTAATATCATAGAGGCTGTAACCCGTGATTTCCAAGTTGGTAGCCTTGGCCTTATGAAAGACTTATTTGAGGGTGAAATCATGATGAGTGGTCCATGGAATTATATGAATGGTATTGCAGGTATTCTTAATATTATAACTATTACTGGATGGTTTGGAATTGTCATAAGAAAGAAAACAGAAAATGATAAAAGTATGGATATGTTATGGCCTGATATGATGTGGTTCTGGATAGTAGCTTATGATATATGGAACTTTGCATATACCTATAATTGCTTACCAGGTCATGCATGGTATTGTGGTTTTGCACTGTTACTTGCACCAACTCTTTGTGCTTTTACATTAGGAAAAGGTGCATGGCTACAACATAGAGCACATACTTTAGCAATTTGGTGCATGTTTGCACAAACATTTCCACATTTTCAGGATCAAGGGAAATATCAAGTAATGTCAACATATAATCCAAAAATCTACTTTATTGTAAGTTTCCTTGCACTAGTAGTTAACATTGCTGTATTTGCATATATGATTTATAAAATTGTAACTACAAAAAGAAACCCATATCTTAAAGAACTTTATACAGATTTACCTAGATATCAAGAAATTAAATCTCTTGGAGAACCTTCAATATTTGATTCTGAAACTTCATCAACAAAATCAAATAAACAATATTCTGAAACTTATAAATAAAATACAGATTAAATATGACCAGTATTAACAACTAAAAATTTCTATGCAATAATACCTTTATACATTAATAGGAGGAATTATCTCAAGTAAAATATGAATATAGAAGACTTTGAATTGAACGTAAATATCCAACCATAGTATATTAAATTATCAATAATAAAAAATAAGTTTCTAAGCTAGTACTGGTTATTAATACTTAACTTTTTATATTTAAACATATACTTTTACTAAGGGGATAGCTTTGCTATCCCCTTTACATTTGCAGAAAATTTAATAAAGTTTTGGTAGATTAAATATAAAAGTCAAAGATAGGAATAATAATTGTAAGCATTAAAAGGTGGATCTAAATCCTACTAATATTGCATTAAAAACATTATTATATTATGTTAAATGCCACACTAGCACCTCCATAAACACCTATATTAATGCTTCGCCATTTCTCCAATTTTTTCTAATATAGGATGCAAACTCGTTTTTATCATTTTTGTCAATCATATCTTGTGGAAAATAAACTTGGCTAGGTTGATAAGTTTACTTCTCACAAGCTCTATCAACACATCGGTCTGCAACAACTTCAAACCATCATAATCATTTGCTATAAGTTCAATATATACAGCATAATGAAGAAGTGGCTCTCTGTTTCTGTGCATAGTAGAAATAAGGGTAACTACATCTTGTAAATTGCTTTCAGCTGTTACAGTTTGCTGTAAATCATTAGTGTTAGCTGTATTCATACAATTTTTATTGGCCACATTATGAATGATTTTCTTTTCCTCTGAGGGAGTTACCTGTCTTGTATAGATTCGTAAAGTGACTCCATCTTTTTTCTCCTAAATTGTGGAGAATTGTCTGTTCATTAGTATTTGTAGGATATTCTCGAAGTGCCCATACACAACGAAATGTATTGTCACAGATGAAGTGATCAGCATTAAATCTAATAATAGATGGGGCAATCATATCGAGGAATTCTTGGATGCGGACATCTTCTTGCAGTAGTAAACTAAATTTTATTTTTCTTTTCTGAATTTGGTTATTATAGTAAAAACATCACTTGTTATGATGGCTTTAGGAGAAGACAGCTTGCAACTTTATGGTATAATTATTTACAGACAGACTGATTGGATTTATCCTAACTCATCAAAAAGGGCATTGGCTGTCAAACCAGATCGCTGCTAAGGTGCTATCCTGTTTATAAGGAGGTGCTTAAATATGCACGCATGGGAACAAATACAATTAACCGTGGACTATATTGAGGAACATCTTTCAGAGTAAATAAAAATTGAAAACTTGGCAAAGCTTGCTTCACTCTCTCAGTTTTATTATCAGAGGCTATTCAGCCGATTGGTTAAAAAGCCTGTAAACGAGTATATCAAGTTGCGCCGCCTTGCAAAAGCATCCGAAGCTTTACTAGATAAAAATAAGCGAATTCTGGATATTGCCTTAGATTTTGGATTTTCCTCTCATGAGACCCTTACACGTTCCTTTAAAAATGCGTTTGGGATGACGCCTAAGGAATATCGTACTGACCCCGTCCGGCTTAACAATTTTGTAAAACCACAGTTGCTTTTGAATTACACGCTTATTGATGAAAATATGCCGTTGATTGTTGATGGAATCGTCCTTGAAATTACACGGCGAAAAATTTTATCTCCTCAATTTTTCATTGGACTTACAGCAGAAGAACCTATTTATCAAATGCCTGGCGGCGGTGAAACCGGTGTAGACACACTCGGAGAATTGTGGGACGCTTTCCACCAAAGCAAATCCATCATTAGGGAATTAAAAGCAGATGGCGATGAGCTTGGAGTTGCCTATCCTGGGACAAAGGAAGGCTATTACCGCTATTTTGCTGGTGCCGAAGCTGTTTCAAATGAACCAGTTAAAGGCTACACTTCCTGGGAATTGCCCAAAGGTGAATATATTGTCTGCTCTTTTGAAGCAGAGGATTTTGAACATCTCGTTATGGATGCAGTGTACAAGGCTCATAAGTATATATTTGAAACATGGCTTCCGAATCACAAGCTTGCTACTAAGCCTTTTACAGTGGAACGCTATACCAGCCATAGTCCAAATACAACCAACATGGAAATATGGGTTTTACCTGTAACTTTAGAATAAGCAGATAATTTTCCGTTGTGGAGGTGAAGTTCATATGGAGTGGAACAAACTTTACAATTCGTATAATCCGCCTACGATAGATGACATCAATGAATACATTAATAGCAAGCTTTGGCAAGATTTAAATGCCTTTTTGCAAAATGCCTACCGTATTCAACCCAAGCTCTCCTACAGTAAATGTTCGATGCAACCGGGATGGAATGTCAAATACCAGAAAAATGGGAAATCGTTATGCACACTTTATCCAATGGAAGGCTATTTTATTGTTCTTCTGGTAATCGGCAATAAAGAAGTTCATCAAGCCGAGAATATAATACATTTGTGCAGTAGATACACGCAGGACTTATATCAAAAGACTGCCTTTTCCACCGTTGGAAGTTGGCTGATGATAAATGTTACCGACCGTCTCATTCTAGATGATGTAATCAATTTAGTGCAAATAAAAGCAAAATCAAAATAATCTACTAGCTAGTACCAAATAAATGAAAAGAGAGGCATAGTTCAATTCGCTGCTTCTCTTTTTCCTATCTCCATAGAGTTGTTGTTTTATCTTCTATAAGTTACATGTAGAGATATTCTCTTATGCTGTCATGTTTATCATAGTGCCTTATTAGACCTCTTTGCGCTTCTTCTGGCAGATTGTTTTTTTCTATTGTATTAAAACTATTTCATAACTATCTAATTCCTCTGGATTATCTGCTGTTTCATAATACCCATAATCATTTTCCACAACATATGTGGTAACTCTAAGAGTCATATATAGCTTTAAAGTCTTTACTTCCCTTGACTTAGGAATTACCACACTAAGATTTTCAAACAATAAATTTGAAAGTTTTTCATTATAACCACGATAAGAAAGGTATCCCTTATTTGAAAATGCACCTATTTCATGAGCATTTTTTTCTCCTCCATATCTTTTAAAGTCAATGTATTTCTCTAGATTTTCATCATATTCAAAATGTCCTGATTTACAAATCATATATCTGCTATAACTTTCAGTATTTTTTATTTCATCATATAGTTCAAATTCATACATAGAGTCTGCAAGTGCAAAGATTTTATTAACAGTTCTTGGCTTTATATAGTCCATAAGTTTTTAAAAATATCTTATATTATTACTGCCCATTTCTTTATATTGCTTTGCTAAATCATTTAGTCTAGTTACATTTGTATCTCTTAGACTAAAATAAGGTCCACACAAAACTGTTTCATGTGTTTTTATATAAGTCCAATTAACTCTTTGTCTGTAATTCAGTCATAATTTAAAATAGATTATCATTTTTAGGGTATAGCATATAGATATATCCATTACTTGTATATAACAACAAAGAGATGACCCATTATCATATAAAGGATAAGGCCTAATGTTTTCATCCCTTTGTAAAATAGCCCAATTATTTTGATACCTATCTATATTCCCTACTAAAAATAGGTTCTTTAAAAACTCTTTTTGAAAATCATACTCTTGAAGAAAATTTAAAATCATTTCTAATGAATAACATTCCCTCTTTCTTCATCATATAAACAATCCGGAGCATAATTCGGGTAATATTTATTGATTAATCATATTCCCTCTGTTAAATTTTCATCTTTTTTATTTATTCTATAACTTAAAGAACCCACTCTTGAATCATATACCCTATATCTATTTTCATACATTAAATATTGATATGAAATATTAGCCTTTGGCATTGAGATCCTGCATATCTAATATTTCATATTCTAAAACCTATACATTTATTTATAAATAATCCAAAATATAATAATTGTCATTTTCAAATTCTATTTATAGTAATTTAACTTTTTATTTTGCATCAGAATTATTTCAATCTGGTCCTTTATATTATTCCCATTTAAAAAAGCGAAGAGCTACACCAGTACATATTACTGCAAGAGCAATCATTACAATGATAGGCACCATTACGCTTTCTATAGTCAAACCAAGTGAAGCTGCTTTTAGAAGTTTTATTCCTTGTGTTAGAGGTAAGATATCTGCAATTTTTTGAAGTGCTGTTGGCATAACTTCATAAGGTAGCGTTGCTCCTGAAAAAATCAACATAGGAAAATATAATACACTTGCAATAATGCTTGTTATCTTTATATTTGGGGCAATACCGCCTACCATTATGCCGATGCTAAACATAGATATCATTACCAAAAAATAGAAACCTAAAAACTGAAGCCATGAACCGCTAAATCGAAAACCAAAAAAAATTGTTGCTGTGGCATAAACAAATATAAGTGAAGCAATAGAATAAAGTGCGTAAATTACTACTTGTACTGCTAAAATCATAGCTGGACTTATAGGTGTTACCTTAAACCTCTTTAAAATTTTTTTATGACGATAGTCAGACACGACCAACGGTAACCCCATCACACCCCCTGCACATATTGCAATCGTGACAATAGCTCCAAAAGATTGTTCTAAAAATGTGTATTCTGCACCATCAAAGGCTATTTTATCTCCGTAGATGATTCCGACAATGATTGTTACAACTACTGGCATACAAATTGCAAAAATGAACATATCCATGCCCCGTATAGACAATTTCAACTCAGTTTTTAACATTGTTTTAAATACTTTCATTATCATCTTCCTCCTCGTTTGTATACCATAAATAAGCTTCTTCAAATTTTTCAAATGGACTTCCTGCAATTGCTTCTTGCACAGTTCCATAAAAAATGCTGGTTCCTTTCTTAAGAATGCAAATTCTATCACACAGTGCTTCTATTTCATCCATAAAATGCGAAGTTAAAAAGATAGTAAGTCCTTTCCTCTTCAAATTCGAAAGGCATTTCCATACATCTCTCCTTGCTCTGACATCTAACCCTGTTGTTAGTTCATCTAAGAAAACAACATCTGGATTAGGAATTAAAGCAAGTACAATAAATAAGCGTTGTTTTTGTCCTCCCGAAAGCTCACTCACTTGGCTTTTGTATTTATCTGAAATTCCAAATTGTTTTAGTAATCCTGTATAATCTAAAGGATATTTGTAAAGAGCTTGGGTAACTTCACAAAGTTCTGCTACTGTTATTTTATCTTGGTAACTTGATTCTTGAAATTGGACTCCAACTCTTTCAAATAGCTCCTTTCTCTCTGTTTGTGGATTCATTCCTAAAATTGAAATTGATCCACTGTCAAACCTCTTTGTACCTAAAACACATTCAATAGTTGTACTTTTCCCAGCTCCATTAGCACCAAGCAATCCAAATACTTCGCCACGTTCAACTGATAAGCTAACGTTATTTACAGCCTGTGTACTTCCGTATGCTTTGCACAAAGCATCTATTCTAATTGTTTTCATATTTATAAACCTCCTCTTTCTTAGTATATAAAAAAGAATAACACCAGAAAGAAGTCTGGTGTTAAACTGTAGAGTTTATATTAAATTTTTCTTGCATAACTTTTAGCTGACTTAAAATGCAATTTGCATTTAATTCTGCATTGCTTAGTGAGGTAAGAAGTTTATCACAAGCTGTGACAATATCTTCATCCGCTTTGGGTGTATTAATGACTTCTCGTATATCAATTTCCGCATTATTGGACAGGGCATTTATCATCCGTAAAATTGCAGCAAGGGAATAATTGGCACATCGTAAAGAACGTATTATCTTTAATAATTGAATATCATTTTTCGTATATACCCGATATCCATTCTGTTTTCTTTTTACAGAAAGTAATCCATTCATTTCCCAATTTCTTAACGTATCTATTGTAACTTGCAAATAATCTGCTGTTTGTTTTCTTGTCAAGTACACCTCATTTCCTTCCTCTTGTATACCAGAAAGCAATTTTTTTGCAATTTCAATAGCTTCTTCTGCGTTTTTCTGCTCTATTTTAACCTGATTTATATATTCATTTGTGCATACAATTGCATTTTGGAAATCACCTTTGGCAGATAGCTTAATAATATTAATCATATTTTTTCTAAGACCATTTTGCAGTACCTCAACTTTAAGTGCTGTTCTTGCCAGCTTGAATTGTGCAATATGTAAATCTGTAAAAACTCTATATCCATTGGGTAACCTCTGCGCTTTAGGTATTAAACCAAGTTCTTCATACAATCGTACGGTATTAGGATGTATTCCAATTATTTTTGCTACCTGTGCTGTCTTATATTTATTTTCCACGATATTTTCACCTCCGTTTAACCTTATCATAACCCATACTTAAAGTCTGGTGTTATAATGGAGAGTTTATTATAATAAATAAGGTTAAAACAAGCAAGCCCAATAATCCATAACTTGGGCGTTAGTACAGTTCCTATTTAACAAAAAATATCAGTACGTTCTGATGTTAGTATAATATTTATTAGATAGAAAAAGGAGAATTCCTCTAAGTTGCATTATGCACTTTCTACCATCCATTAATGATAGTTCATCCATAGACATAAGGTCTTTCCCAAGTTTCTGGTAATTTAGTCCATGAGATTTTTCCCGCCTCCTATTTTCAGAAGTATTATATAAATCAATTGTCTCTTTACCCAATATCTCTGTTATCTCTTTTAGAGTAGTTTTTTCCTTTTTTTCTAAAAACATAGTGGTGTCACAGTTTCCGGCAATGGTGTCACAGTTTCCGGCAATGGTATCACAGTTATCTTTATGAATTGCCTCCAGTTGTGATTGTGATTGAAGAATAATACTTGCTGAAATCTCTCTACTTCTTATAGTTGCAATCAGCTTTTCAAATTTAGGAATTTGTCCACTATTCGCAAACTAATCTAAAAGTAATCTTACATGTATGGGAAATCTTCCTTCATTAAATCCCTTAATTCCTGTATATCAAATGGTGCTAGAGGAAAAGAAAGTTTGATAGTTTAAAAACTTTAGAAACTGAGTTATTTGATTATGTGAATTGGTATAATAATCTAAGAATTCATGGTTCCCTAGATTATATGACACCTTGAGTCTAGGAATTTAAAAACAAACTATACCACTTGATATTTATGTTAGGTTGGTTTTTAACCTAATATGAATATCAAGTCCAAGAAGTTTTAAAGAAGTATTTAATTGTTCGGTAAAAAAATGTCTAAAAAAATATTGACATATCAAACCGTCATGCGACTGTTGATTCTTGGCTGTTCGATTTCACCCTCACCAGCGTATTCTAACTTTCCGAATGTTTTTTCCATGTTTGGGATAACATGTTTTAATTCCGTAATTGATTTCCTCCTGTAAATTAGTTTTAGTTGATTCACTGATTACAGTTTTTTCAGTGGGAGAACGGACAGAATGTTTCTTCATCAAAAATCCTCCTTGTAACTTTCTATTAGGCCCCATAACTTCTTTGGACAATCGCACACTAATTTAGTAAAATAAAAATTAATGGGAGGTTGTCTGAAGTGAAAGGTAAAAACAAAAGATATCCAGAAGAATTCAAACGTCAAATTGTTAAAGAGGTAGGGGAAACTGGCAATGCTACTTTAGTCGCAAGAAAACATGACTTGGTCCCTGGTACAGTTACTCGTTGGGTTAGGGAGTCTAAGAAAAACAATAAATTAACTCAAAACAATCATTATATTTCAAATACTAATAGTGATTCAATAGAAAAGAAAAATGAACAGCTTAAAAAATTACTTGGAGAAAAGAATTTAGAAATTGCTATTCTTAGAGATCTTTTAAAAAAACGAACCGACGATAGAAGGCAAAGTCGCTGTAGCAAGAAAGTGGATTGATCTAGGACATACTGTAACTACTGTTCTTAAAATAATTGGTTTAAGTAGATCTACTTATTATTATAATATTAATAATAAAGTTAAAGAAAAAAATACAAATGCAAATAAAGGTGGTAGACCAATTCCTGGTTATTCTTTTGATAAAGATGGCAATCGTATATGTGATGAACAAATAAAAGAATATATACTATAAATCATCAAAGATGAAGGATTATGTTATGGTTATTATAAAATAACTATATTATTAAGAAGAAAATTTAATTTAATTATAAATAAGAAAAAAGTATATAGGTTATGTAAAAAGCTTAATATACTAAGACCACAAAGAAAAATTAAACCTAAACACCCTAGAAGAATCGCTATAAATAGAGAAATAACTACATCGAATTCCCTTTGGGAAGTAGATGTTAAATATGGTTATATAAACGGTGAAGATAGGTTTTTTTATATAGCTTATTTCATAGATATATATGATAGAAGTATAGTTGATTACCACATTGGACTTTCATGTAAAACTGAAAATATTATTATAACTCTTAAAAGAGCTTTAATGAGACGAAACCTTAATAATAAAAAAATAGAATTAGTAATACGGTCAGATAATGGTTCTCAATTTATAAGTAATAAATTTCAAGATACTTGCGAAAATTTACATTTCTAATATTTTTAGCAATCATTTTTTCGCTCTCTCTACGAGATTTTTTTCTGAATATATATTATAGTAAATATATAAAAAATGGACTTCCTTTTTTATAAGTAAAGGAAATCCATTCTGTTTTGTCTTCAGTCTGCAATCCCTTAAGTATTTACTTAAGGGATTGTTTTTTAATTCTTGATTTCTTGTACTTTTCGTACATTTGATTCTGATTTCACTTTTGATTCTGATTCCACTTTTGACTTTGATGATGCTTTTAGCATAGATATAGCTGTATAAAATACTACTAATATGACTACCCAAGTAAGTATATGGATAGGCAGTGATCTAACAAAATAGACTGCTATTAATAAGCCTAATACTCCAACTGTAGAAAGTGCCATAGCAGCTTTTCTGTTGTAAGCACCTTCTTTAATAAATCTTATTGAAGCTATAGGCATTAGGAAAGCACAAGATCCAAACATAATTGGAAATGCAATTTTAGGTGACATACCTAAAAAATATACTAATACCATGCATGGCGCATAAAGACCTACTCCTGCAGTCATCAAAGCACCCAGTACCAAATTGACAGCTAATGCAAATATTAATTTACCACCTTCAAGACCTATGGCCTCTCCACCACTAGGAATTAATCCTATTTGGCTCATAAGCATTAATATACCTGTGGCTACAAGAGCACCTCCCATAACTCTTTGTACTTTTTCTTCTGAAAAACGTGATACAATTCCAGCTCCTAACCAAGCACCTATAAGAGCTGATATGATCATTCCTATTAGTGTTAGAGGTTCAACTTCTATTACTTTAATAAATATTAAAGCTTCTAGCATAACTGGAATAGAATATCCAACATTTAACGTTCCAGGGATGACCCTATCATTACTTTGTTTAAATATCCTAAGTAATGATGCTCCTGTAGCAAAAGAACCTATGCCTAGTACATCAAAAAAATTAGTTACAAAAGCTATTATTGATAATTTCCACCATGAGTTATCTTCCAAATTATCTTTATGTTGTATAAAATCTTTGATAAAATAAATTAAATAGAATATACATATACAGCCTAAGATAGCAAAAAGTATATTTACCATTTTAACACTCCTTATATAATATGTTTAGAGGGTTATTTTAAATCTTTGCGATATATTCATATGGAAGATTAACTATTCTTCCTGGTGTTTCAATAATTTCTAATTGTTTTAATGTATCTCTTACTATATTTCCTTGCATTTCAGGATTATTTGGTTCACCTGCATTAGCACCCATTGGCACTAACGGTGCTGTTACTCGAGGTGCGCCACATTGGCGAACTACTGGAGGTAGAGCTGCAATAACTATAGTTGAAATTCCAGCTTCCTCAATCGCTCTCTGCACAATCACGGCAGAGCGGTGACATGTTCCTCACCCAGCTGTTAATAAAACTGCATCTACATTTTCTTCTTTCAATACTTTGGCAATTTGTGGTCCTGTTTCATTGGTAAATGCCTCTACATTGCCACCTCCACCCATAAACCCTATATGTTTTGTAGCTATTTCCTTAATAAAACCTTCCTCTTTTAATTCCTTTAATCTATCTATCGGGAACATGCAATTTATATCTTTATTTACATCACTATTGTCATATCCCCCATGAGATACCATTAAATCCTTACTATTGACATCTCCTGGTATAATCCTAAAACCTGTGTCTCCAGCTAAATTAAATCTTTTATCACTTTTAAGATGAACTCCTGCAGCACTTACTAAAGCTACAGTCATTTCTTTTAATGGTTTTTCAACCGGAGTCCATACTACAGGAGGCGTTATTGGTACATATATCTCCGATTGTAAACCTTTTATTACTGTTAAATTCATGATTTCTCCTCCTTCTTCTGACAATTTCTTTTTTTAATATTATTAACATAATCTTCATTAATCTCTGGTCCTAAAACTTCTGGATAGCTCATCATAAAACCGACTTCTTGCCCTATTTCCAATTCATAACTACTAATAAGCATTCTTTTTGGAATTCTTAATTTACCTAATCTGCCTTTAAAATCTATAGTAATGGCACAATCATTTACATCTACGATTATACCTTCAAAATATTTTTCACTGGAAATATAATTTAATCTATCCATGGTTTAATTCTCCTCTGCAACCTCTAATTCATCTTTTTCATAGATTTCTCTTCTCTTTTTACTCATCTTTAAAGAAGTTTCATTTGGCGCAATTTCTATTTTTTTACCAGTTACTTTTTCTATTAAATTAATATTATTCAATTTTACAT
The DNA here is from genome assembly GCF_024623155.1 of Anaerosalibacter massiliensis. NCBI lineage: Bacteria > Bacillati > Bacillota > Tissierellia > Tissierellales > Sporanaerobacteraceae > Anaerosalibacter > Anaerosalibacter massiliensis. The sequence goes on along the minus strand of NZ_JANJZL010000004.1, from coordinate 108,820 downwards.
CTGGATTCCAGGATCTTTCTGGCGCTATTATTTCTTCTCCAGCCATTTTTGCTTTAAGCATATATAAAATCCTCACTGCATCTTCATACGCTAAACAATTGTTTTCTAAGATTTCATTTTCAATACCTTGTCGGGATTTGTTTAAATCAACCATAGCATCCATATATTTATTGCCAACGACTAATTGACCTTGAACTGCTGAATATGTCACTCCTACTACTGGTATATCTCTTTTACCTACTTGTTCTATATGAGATGCAAAATCAATATGATTGTTTCCAAAGCCTTCTGTAGTGACTATAGCACCATCTAAATCCATTGTCTCAACTGTCATTCCTAATAATTTAGATACATAAAATTTCTCAGAATTTATCTGTGGTGAACCAACAAATATTACTCCTGCTAAATCTATCTCTTCATCCTTCATAGCTTCTAATACCAAAGGTTCTCTCCAATAATGTCTAGAGGTTTCTTTAGAAGCTGGTCCAATACATGTTAGAGCGTGAACACATCCATCTAATACTTGTAATGGAGATACTATAACAGGAACATTACCTAAGTCTACATTTGCCTTTGCTCCCAAAGTACCTACAGGTTCGGCTGGTAATAGATAATTGTCATGCATAGCACCTTGTCCCATTATTTCCTTTATAATAACAACTTTTTTCTTTCCTGGACGTCTTTTTTGAACTAATTCATCAGTATTTATAACTAAATCTTCATCTAATTTTTTCAATGCGTCTCTAATTTCTTGCACTACTATATCTGTTGCCCTATGAGCTGACATAGGTCCTGGTCTTTCCATACCCTTACCTTCTTTAACTGTTACATCAGTTTTTATAAATATTTCTCCTTTTTCTGGAGATCCAGGCCTACCCCACATAATATTTCTTTCTAATATTCCTTCAGAAGAACCAAATTCTCCAATTTGGACTCCTTTTTCATCTGTTCCTGTAACTAATACCACTACCCCATCAATCACTCTGGTTATTCCTTCACCTAGCTCACCTTTCTCTTTGGTAGCTATAGGCTGTACGTCCATAATAGTATTGCTGAATTGATCGTATTCATTTGGAGTAATAATATCTATTTTCATATCTGTAACTAATTTTTCTACCTCTATAGCATCTTTGCAAATATCTTCTCTAATATATAAAGTTGTACCTTCTATCTTAGTTTCTGATCCAAATTTAACTTCATCTATTTTAAAATGTTTTCTAATTAATTTTCTTACAACTATTTCTTCATTTTCCTCTTTTGTTATTTCTTCTGTAGCATTTCCGACTACCTCAAGACTTGGAGATTTTTCTATGGTACTAGTGTTTATGTCTCCAAATCCTAAAGGAACTTCTATATCTATTCCCTTTCCTTCATCAATTTTTATTTTTAGAACTCTACTACTCATAGGAATTTGTGATACTTCGTCTATTTCTTTCTCAGTATTTTCATATCCTTCAAGCATATTCCCTGTTATAGGAGTTAAAGCTACTACATCTTTTATTAGTTTTTTACCTACAACTTCTTTTCTAGTAAGTACCTTGTCATCTAAATCTAAAAGAAGGGAATCTGATAGTTTGTCAAAATGCATTGGGTTTTCTAAATCCTCTATATTTATAGTTTCTCCTGCTTTTTTATTGTATTTTAAAACAGCCTTTTCATCTTCTTCTACTAATTCTATTTCTTCTTCTATTTCTTTTGCTCCATCAATTATATCTAAAGTAAGTGGTGTCAATGAATCTATAGTTTTTGTTACTTTAGCTCCCAGAACCTCCCCTATTTTTAGACAATTGGCCGGAATAGTTAATAATCCAGAATCCACAAGGTCTGGAAATATATCTGGATCCTCTAAATGTGCTGATTCAATTACTGTGCCTTCTTCTGTCCTACAACATACAACAGCTACTTCATTTTTCATTTCTGCTGCCTGTTCTGCACTTATTGACATTTATAACATCTCCTTTCGCTTATTTTCTTAAAGGGACAATCTCCTAGTCAATGGGTAGTCCAATGTTCTAAAGACATGATCTGTATGATGATATACAGGAACCCCTATTTTTGGTGCACAACACATGACTGTATTAGAACAATCACTACAATTTGAAATAATAACTCTCTTAGCTCCATTTTTCTTAAGAGACATAATCTTTTGTGCCTGTCCCGGACAATCTCCTGGAGTTTTACACTTCTTAGCTCCTCTTACATCTATAACATTCTTACATTCCACTACACCAACAACTTCTGCACCCATTTTTTCAGCAATATCTCTTAATCTTTCTTCATTAGCTCCACAAGCACATACTAAAAGTCCAACAGGTCCTTCATATTTCGGGAAAGGAATGGTTACTATTGAACCACCTGACATTTTAGTTACAAATGCATTATTTATGTCTTCAGCCTTTCCGGTATAAGGTCCTCCAATGATTATCTCTCCATATTCTCCATCAATTCCACCACATTTTTCTATAAGATTTGCTATTGGCATTCCTATAGGTACCTGAAAAAGAACATGGGCTTTGTTTCCACCTTTTATTTTTCCTACAACAGTTATATCTTTGTCTATAACAGGTTTTCTGTTCTCAATGGCCCTTGTAATATTAGATAAAGTTTCTGCATTTAAAACTACACAATTAGCTTCAAGTGGAAGCTGTGTTGGTTCAAGCCATTTATCAAATATAGCGTGGATAATGGCCCTTTCTTCTCCCATTGGATATATATCTTTTAATTTTTTTATTTCAATATCATCAGCGCCTGACAAACACCCTTTTATAGAATCAATTGCCTTAGTATTTTTTTCTTTTATTGCTATATATGCCTTTGGTGCCTTTGTTATTTTCATGGCATATTTTATACCCTTTATAACTATCTCAGGGTTGTCCTCCAAAAGCTTTATATTGTGATGAAGTGCAGATTCACACTCAACACAATTTGCTATTACATAACCATTTTCCAAATTGACATTTAGTTTTATATAGGTTGGAAAACCTGCCCCACCTGATCCAACAACTCCTGCTGCTTTTACGCTTTCTAGATAATCATCATAAACTTTGATTTTTACATATTTTGAACTTTGCTTTTCATCAGCTTCAATTATTACTCTATCTTCTTCAATCCTTTTAATTTTACCTGATACACTCGAGTGAATATTTGACCCTAATCCATCAGGTATTGCAATTAATTCTCCTCGTTTAACTTCTTGTCCTTCTGTTACAATTGCCTTGCATAATCCTCCTACATGTTGTTTTAGTAGTATTGTTATATTCAATACTTCACCCCCCATTTATTATTAATTTCTTTTACGCCATAGATTAAACGCAAAAGATGTGCCAATATTAAAGAAAGGTCTAAACTCATTAAAAAAGCTGAGTTTAAACCTTCTTTTTATTTATCTTTTTATTTTTATATATTGACTAATATTAGTCAATCTTAATTCTTTTTTTATTTTAATTTTCTGCTTAAAACTATATATAGTCACACCTATATACAGTTTGACTATTTTTAAACATAGTCGAGTTTTAGTCAATCTATATTATAATGATTTAGTTTAGAATGCAATGTAGTTCTAGGTATATTTAATAATTTAGCCGCTTTGGATTTATTTCCATTGGAAATTTCCAATGCTTTTTTTATTAATGATATTTCTAAATCCCTAACTGAACTATTCAAATCTAGATTACTTGTATTATTCCCTATATTCTTTTCATTTAATGCCTTTTCCTTAATATAACTAGGTAATAAATCTTTAGTTATTGTATCTCTTCTGTTTAAAACCACCATATGTTCTACAACATTTTTTAATTCTCTTGCATTGCCTTCCCAATAATATTTAATCAATATATCCATAACTTCGCTATCTACCTTAGGAATTTCTATATTGTTTTCATCACATATATTCTTTAAAAAGTGGTTAAAAAGCAAAACAATATCTTCTTTTCTTTTCCTTAGCGGGGGAATATCTATTTTTATTACATTTATTCTATAATATAAATCCTCCCTAAATTCACCTTTTTCTATCATTCTTTCCAAATTTCTATTGGTTGCGGAGATAATTCTAGCACTTATATCAATAAGTTTTTCTCCTCCTATTCTTTGAATCTTTTTTTCTTGAAGAACTCTTAAAAGTTTTGCCTGCATAAATAGGGGCAAATCTCCAATTTCATCTAAAAATATAGTTCCATTGTCCGCTAATTCAAACAATCCGATTTTCCCACCTTTTTTTGCACCAGTAAATGCACCTTCTTCATATCCAAAAAATTCACTTTCGAATAATTCTGTTGGAATTGCACTACAATTTACAGGAACAAAATATCCTTCTACTCCACTATAATCATGTATCGCCCTAGCAAATACCTCTTTACCAGTACCACTTTCCCCTATAATTAATACAGATGTATTGGTTTTTGCAACTTGTTTAGACATTTCTATTTTTTCTTGCATAGCTTTACTTTTACATATAACCTGTCCAAAATTACTATCTGAATACCTACTAACCTCTTTTTCTAAAAATTCCACTATATCATTTGCCTTTTTTAATTCTTTTTGAATATTTGTGATTTCTGATACATCTCTATCAGTACTTACAACTCCAATAAATTTATCATTAATATAAATAGGTGCTGAACTAATAATTATATGACAGTCTTTTTTAGGAGTATGAAATACATTTTTCACTGGTTTTCTAGTCTTAATTATTTTTGCATCTATAGCATTAGGAAAATAGTCTGTCAAATATTTACCCATTATCTCAGAAGCACTAATTCCATATAATTTTTCTGAATTATTATTCCATATTATTACTCTACCTTGGGAATCTATTACACATATTGCCTCCTGAATATTATCCAATATATAATTTAATATAACTCCAGTTTGCTCAATTCCCATATATAAATAATCTCTAATATGTTCCTGTCTAATAATACCAACAAATTCTCCATCCTTTAAGACTGGTAATCTTCCAATCTTTTTATCTAACATAATATCTCTACAGTTTAATAATGTATCCTCAGGCTTTGCATAAACTATATCTTTATAAAAAAATCTTTTTATCTCTTTAACATTATTATCACTATTATAAATTTCATATAAATCCTTTAAAGTAATAATCCCTATTAATTTATTTGAGTTATCAACAATAAAAATTTCTTCATTTTTACTTTTAATCAATATAGATGAAATTTCATCTAGACTAATACTATCTTTTTGGATAATAAAATCCTTTGACATAACTTCTCCAGCATATATGTAATATGATTCTAAAATCATATAAATCCTCACCCCCTATAATTTTCTGCCAGTAGTTTGATTTAAAATTCTAACCCTAACATGATTGGCTTATTATTTGAAAAACATAGGAAAAAACGTCCTATGCTTTTACTCTTATATCTTAATCTTTAAATTGGATATTTTAAATTTAATTATATGAGCAAATTTCATAATTCTAAAATATTGATTTTACTTAATTTTATCTTAAAACAAAAAGGGTTTCACCCCAATTTGTCGAATTAATTAAGTGCAAACAAAAATCATCCGAGAGGAGTGAAACCACTTAATATGTATATTCGACAAACAACTCTATTTTCCTTTGAGGAAATTATGGAATTTCAACAAGAAACTAAATTAGAATTAATTTTATCTCAAATTGATGTATCAAAACTTGCTAATGTTCTGAGAAAACCTAGTAATTCTAGAGGCCCGAAGGGCTATGAATCTAAACAATTAATATATTCTTTAATAGCTATGCAAATAGAAAAAATTCAAAGCATTAAAGATTTAGTTTTGAAACTTAAAGAAAATCTAGTTTTAAGATACTACTGTGGTTTTGATGTTCTTGGTAAAGTTCCATCTGAGTCTACTTTTAGTAGATTCTTGGATAAACTCACTGATATACAAGAACTTGGACAATTATTTTATGATCTAGTTATTAAGGCTAAAGAATTAAATATTGTTGATGGAGAACACGTTTCTATTGATTCAACAAAATTAGATTCATATGAAGCTGCCAAGCCTAAGAAATCTATCATAGATGATGGTACCAACCCTAACTGGGGAATGAAAAGAGATACTAATGGCAATAATTCTTATAATAGATAAGTGAGCTTAATAAGTAAGAAGTAATGCTACTTTTTTACTTATTAGATGACTAATTTTCAATCAAATTGTAGTTTTATTTTACAGGTAAGGTTCTATCCTTCCTTCAAAATATATAATTAGCTGATTGAAGATATAATCCCAATTTTTATAACGTCTACTCCACTTTTTCATTACATTTTGGCTTGCTAGATAAAGCATTTTTTCTAAAGATTGATCTGAAGGAAAGACTGATTTAGTCTTTGTAACCTTTCTAAATTGTCTATGCAAGCTTTCTATAATATTTGTTGCATACATTATGGTTCTAATTTCATTAGGGTACTTGAAGAATGGGGATAATACATCCCAATTCATATCCCAGCTTTTAATTGCAAAGGGATATTTACTATTCCATTTTTCTTCAAGTTCCCCTAATGCTTCATATGCAACCTCTTCATTGATAGCTGTATATACTGCTTTAAAATCTCTTGCAAATTCTTTTTTATCTTTATAACTAACATACTTGAAAGAATTTCTAAGCTGATGAATTATACATCTTTGTACTTCAACTTTAGGATAAGCAGTTTGAATAGCTTCCTTAAGTCCTGTTAATCCATCAACACTAAATATTAATACATCTTCTAATCCTCTATTTTTTAGCTCATTAAGTACTCCTAACCAGAACTTGGAAGATTCGCTTTCACCTATCCAAATACCTAGTATGTCTTTAAATCCATCTAAATCAACTCCTAATACAACGTAAGCTGCTTTATTTTTAATTTGACCATCATCTCTAACTTTGTAATGTATTGCATCTATAAAAACAAATGGATATATGGGCTTTAAAGGCCTTGTTTGCCATTCCTTTATTTCAGGAATCAACCTATCGGTTATTTTGCTAACCATTTCAGCAGACATTTCAATTCCATAAATATCTTTAATTTGATCATGTATATCTCTTGTAGACATTCCTCTAGCATAAAGAGAAATCACCTTCTGTTCTATACCAGATATATTTCTTTTATTTTTAGGAACAACTACTAGTTCAAATTCACCATTTCTATCCCTTGGTATATCTAAATCCATTTCTCCAAACTGAGTTTTCACAGTTTTTTGTGAATATCCATTCCTACGATTATCAGTTCTTTTATTTTTTCTATCACCTTTAGAATATCCTAACTTTACTTCAAGCTCTGCTTCTAACATTTCTTGCAAGGCATCCTTAAAAACATCTTTTAAATATGAATGAAGGTCTCCTGCTGTTTTCAGATTCCCATCATTAATCATTTCTCTTAAAACTTCTTTTGGTATTGTTGACATAAAAATGCTCCTTTCTGGTTTTTATTCTTATTTTGATTTTTGTCAGAAAAGAGCATTTATTTTCACTTAGGCACAGATTTATTTACACTACTAAGTTAAAGTACATGCACTATTAAATTGCATAATTTTAATATCTAGAACTATTGCAGTAAACTAAAGTAAATCATTAAATAAAGCTGTCTAACGGCATATAAATGCTTGAATGTTAACACTAATAGGAGGTTTTTGCAAATCTATAAAATTAAAGTATTAAATTTAAAATCTCATTTTTAATGAGCTATCGCTCTATACTCTTTCTATTTAGCCCCCTAACCATTTTGGACAATCGCACACGATTATATTAAAATATAATCAACAGGAGGTTGCCAAAATGAGAAGCAAAAATACAAGATACTCAGAAGAATTTAAAAATCAAATCATTAAAGAGGTAGAGGAAGTTGGCAATGCAACTTTAGTAGCAAGAAAGCAGACAAAAGTCCCAGGTACAGTTACAAGATGGGTTAGAGAATCAAAGAAAGCTAATAAAACCAATAACCCTCTTAATACATATTATAGTACTAATTCACCTTTAGATAAAGAAAACGAGCAATTAAAGAAGCTATTAGGTGAAAAAGACCTTGAAATAGCTATTCTTAGAGACCTGCTAAAAAAAACGAGCCAAAGATAGAAGATAAAGTAAACATAGCTAATAAGTGGATAAGTTATGGATATCCAGTAACTAAAGTACTTAGAATACTTCAGTTAAATAAATCAACTTATTATTATAATATAAATAAAGATTCAAATACTAAATTATTAGAAGAACAAAACATAGTAAATAAAGGCGGTAGACCAATTTCAGGTTTATCCAAAACTAATAATGGTAAAGTAATTTCCGATGAACAAGTTAAAGAATATATTTGTGAAATCATTGAATCCAAAGGATTATGCTATGGTTACTATAAAATAACCATAATGCTAAAAAGAAAATTTAAGTTAATTATAAATAAAAAGAAAGTATATAGATTATGTAAAGAATTAAATGTACTAAGGTCTCAAAGGCAAGTTAAACCAAAACATCCAAGAAAGATAGCCCAAAATAGGGAGATTACAAAACCAAATTCTCTTTGGGAAGTAGATATTAAATATGGTTATATCAATGGTGAAGACAGATTCTTCTATATAGCTTCTTTCTTAGATGTATATGATAGAAATATAGTAGAATACCATATGGGTCTATTATGTACTGCAGAAGATATAGTCATAACCCTCAAGAGAGCATTAATGAAGCGAAATCTATATAATAAAGAAACTGGTTTAGTAATAAGGTCAGATAATGGGCCACAATTTATAAGTCATAAGTTTGAAGATACCTGCAAAGAACTAAATTTAGAGCATGAAAGAATACCGTTTAAAAGCCCAAATAAAAATGCTCATATAGAATCTTTCCATAGATTACTGGAAGATGAATGTTTATCAAGGTACGAATTTAAAAGCTATGCTGAATCTTATGAAACAGTATCGGAGTATATGAAATCCTACAATAAGGTTAGAATACATAGTTCCTTAGGATATATTTCACCAATGGAATTCTATCAGAAAATCTTAGATGGAACAGCAAAATCTTTAATAGTAAAGCTTTAATGTTTTTTCACTTAGGAAAAACAATACATAAATATTTAGCTGAAATCAAGGGCCTGCCGCAGCAGGGGCTTTACCCTTGATGAAGATAAATATTTATGTATAATAAAAAGGCGAAAAATATTAAAATATAGATAATCTAAGAAAAAGAAAGTTCTCGTGAGTTTTTGTCCAATATTAAGGGGTCAGTCCGATCGGAAAAAGTCATTTCTCGTGACTGTCGTTGCCGCCTTTGGTTATAGGCATTAATTGCTTCATTTTTCAACACCCTTTTGCAAAATCCATTAAAAGCACATCGCACTTGCCATTGGATACGAGCAGGTTCCATTTGTTCGCCTCCCTTCGCAACTGCAAAGGCGGGTGATGATTTCCCCCTTCATAGCCCTCAACAAGCGTTTTTTCTAAATGCCGAAAATAGAAGCAATTCTTTTGAAAAAAATCTTATTAAACACAAAAAAAGCCCAACTGAACATAAGCCAGCTGGGCATAAAAGTTGATATATTTTATTAGAAATTGTGTGTTTGCACATTACAGCCACAATAATCCCATAACACTTCAAGACGTTTCTCGATATGTCGTGTGAAATCCAATCAGAGTAAACATAAATAAACACGGCGATAACCTCCTTCATACCACCGTGTTCTATCTAAAAAAAGGGCGAACTTAATACATCTTCCGTAATTCTATTTTTTTAGAAAAACGGCGGCTTTGAATTTTCTTATTTTCAAAACCGCCGTTTGATATTTTAACTATCCATATAGTTTTTGCACTCCTAACAAACAACGGTGGATAGGCTACAATAAACTAGACAATAAAAATAAGGTCATGTAAACTAATAATAGAAAAAGGAGAGAGTTTATATGACAAAGAGAGAAAGAAGAACCTATACCCCTGAATTCAAAGAACAAATGGTAAAACTATTTAAAAGTGGTAAGCCTAAGAAAGATATTATGGCTGAATATGACTTAACACCTACTGCTTTCAATACCTGGATAAAAAGAAGCCAAACTACTGGATCTTTTAAGGAAAAAGATAATCGTTCCCCAGAAGAAAATGAACTAATAAAGTTAAGGAAAGAAAATCAACAATTAAAGATGGAGAATGATATTTTAAAGCAAGCGGCGCTGATATTAGGACGAAAGTAAATGTGATAAAAAGCAATGCTCACAAATACAGTATATCAGCAATGTGTAAAATCCTACAAATCCCTAGAAGTACCTATTATTATGAATCAAAAGCAAAAGAATCTACAGATGAAATAACACCTAAAGTAATAGAAATATTTAAAGCGAGTAGAAATAACTATGGTACTAGAAAAATTAAAGTCGAGCTTAAAAAAGCAGGCTATATAGTATCTAGAAGAAAAATAGGTAGAATAATGAAGCAAAATGGCTTAGTATCAAACTATACGGTTGCTCAGTATAAGCCTTATGTGGATAAATGTAATGAATCAAAAATTGCTAATGAACTAAATAGAGAGTTTAATGCAGATGAACCGTACGCAGCTGTAGTCAGTGATTTAACATACGTTAGAGTTAATAAAAGATGGAACTATGTATGTTTATTAGTTGACCTATTTAATAGAGAAATAATTGGTTATAGTGCTGGCCCTAATAAAGATGCACCTCTAGTTTATAGAGCATTTGCAAGGGTTAAAACTAGATTAAATGATATTACACTATTTCATACAGATCGAGGCAACGAATTCAAAAACAAAATAATAGATGAAGTTCTGGATACTTTTAAAATTAAGCGTTCATTAAGCATGAAAGGCTGTCCCTATGATAATGCTGTAGCTGAAGCTACATTCAAGATATTTAAAACTGAATTCGCTAATAACTATCATTTTAAAAGCTTAGAACAGTTAGAAATTATGTTAGCTGACTATGTAAATTGGTTCAACAATATTAGGATTCATTCAATTTTAGGGTATTTGAGTCCTAAAGAATATAAATTACATAACCTTAAAAAAACTGTCTAAATAAGTGTTGACAATCCACGGTTTTTAGGTTGTATTAGTGTGTGAAGAAATATGTTGTAAGCTCAAAAGATCAAAACGCATTTTATTACTTATCGCTCCAGTAATGGAGAAAGTGGATTGTGGATTTTGTCCCGGAATTGTTTCCATCATCTTCAAAATAAGATGACCAATTAAGTTTTTAAACCTGATCTACGATTCGTCCCCCTAGGAAGGGTATTTACACGCTAATGGGCGGGACTCCTTCGTATCAAATCAAATCCAGCTCAAATACCCCTTCTTTAGTAGAAGAGTGACACTAATAAATTATACAAAGAGTGAATAATAATTACTGACCAAAGCGAGTTAGTTTTCTTATATATTAATCCAAATATAATACTCAAAACAAAAGCTACTACTATGGAACTTATAATATAAGGAAATTCGAACAACCCTTTATAAAACCAAATAGGAAAATGAATCGATACAAAGAGTAATGATGTAATTGTATTTGCTTTCCAGAAGCTAGATAACTCCATAAATTTTCTTAACAAAAAGCCCCTGAAAACAATTTCTTCAATTATGCCAACTAATAGAATGGTATTAAGCCATTCATTAAACCCTATATGAAAATCGATGTCATTTTTTAAAACTATAAGATTTAAAATGATAAAATAGGCTATAAAGACTAAGGATATCCATCCTGCCCATTTTATGCCTTTCCCAAAGTTATGGCGTAATCCTAAATAAGAAGACGGATTACTTTTTTCTACCAATTTAACTAATAAGATAACGGGAATAACCCAAATAATCATTTTAATAGTAGCTGATATTATAGCCCTAGGAACAGAATCCATCAAATCTAAATACTGAACCAACCATAATTCTCTAATACACCATAAAGCGTAGAATGATATAAAATATGCCCAAATGTAATTCTTATTTACTTTAGATAACATCAGTAACTCCTCCCTTTTTTCTCATCTTTTACAGATCCTAATGAAAGCTAATATAGTAATAATTAACGATAAAACTGCATATCCAATTGTCCACCAAAAATGTTCATTAAATGTAGAATAATCACCAATCAAAACATCCCGTGATAATTCAATTGCGTGAACAATCTGTTGTGTTCCCACACTCTAGGTCGATAACTACTGAAACATTGATATGGTTCCTTAACTCCTTATTTCTGATTTTATCACCCTTTGATACAAATACCATATGCTTGTAAAAGTGCTTGAAATTAAGGATTTCCAGCCTTATTGTCTTTGTAGCAACACTATACTCTCTACGTGCATTGTTTGAGGAAACATGTCCACCGGTTGGACTTCCATGACTTGATATCCTTTTTCATCTAAATATTTCAAATCTCTTGCTAATGTTGAAGGATTACAGGATACATATACTACCCGTTTTGGATTCATTTTTATAATTGTTTCTAATAATTTTTCATCACAACCTTTTCTTGGTGGATCTACTACTACTTTATCTGCAGATATCCCTTCCTTTAGAAGTTTTGGAACTATCTCTTCACTTTTTCCTTTTATAAACTCTATATTTTCAATATTATTTAATTTTGCATTTTCTTTAGCATCTTCTATAGCTGCTGGCACAATTTCCACACCATAAACCTTTTGAGCTTTTTCTGATACAAATAAGGATATAGTACCTATTCCACAATATAAGTCAAATACAGTTTCTTTGTCATTAACCTCTAAATATTCTAATGCCTTTCTATATAATACTTCTGTTTGAGTAGGGTTTACTTGAAAGAAAGAATTTGGTGAAATATAAAACTTAAATTTATCTATGTAATCTATTATTTTATCTTTTCCATATAGTTTAATATTTTCATTTCCTAATACTACTGGAGTTTTCTTTCTATTTATATTTTGGTATATAGATATTACACCCTCTATATTTTTTAAATTTTTTATAAGTTCATTTATATAAGGTAGTTTTTCATTAGTTGTTACTATAATCACCATAGTAGAACCATCTTTAGCAGTCCTAACTACTATATCTCTAATAATATTTTTATTTATATTATATTTATGCACATAGTCCTTTACTGCTTTTAGAACTTTATCCGAAGTTTCATTCTGTATAATACATCCTTCTATATCTACTACATCATGGCTTTTCTTTTTAAAATATCCTATAGATTTTCCACTTACCTTAAACATTCCTTTATTTCTATATCTGAAAGGTGTATCCATGCCTATTATAGGGTTTATTTTAATATTTTTAAGTCCTCCTATTCGTTCTATTGCATCTTTTACTATATTTGTTTTTATTTCTAATTGAGTTTTATAGTTAATCTCATGTAACTGACAGCCACCACAATCTTTATAGTATTTACATTTTGATATCTGTCTATCTGAAGAAGGATTTTTTATTTTAATTAATTTAGCTTCTCCAAATCTTTTTTTCACCTTTTTAATTTCTGCTATTATTTCATCTCCTGGAAATCCACCTTCAACAAATATAGTAAATCCATCTACCTTTCCTACTCCCAATCCATAGCTAGATATATCTATTATTTTCAGTTCTAATATATCGCCTATATTAACTGGTGTTTTCATATGCTACTCCTCCTACCAGATTGATTTTTAAATATTTTATTAATACCTAGTATATTAGATCTTCATAAAAAACTCTAGCATTATGTTATTTATTATTAACAATAAAACATGCTAAAGTTCAACTATTATTTTACCAAAAAGCCGAATATTTAAAAGGTCCTGAAAAATAAAACTTATACTAATTTCTCAAACATAGCTTTATTTATTCAACTTTTCTTACAATTGCCATTGGCGTTTGTTAATGAGTTTGACCTAGTGGATTATCTACAAATATTTCTTTACACATATCTTATCTACAGTTAAACAATTGTTTAAAATTCCCTATACATTTCTTCCTTTATAGCAAATTTAGATGGTTTAATAATTAAAACATTATATGCCCGTCACTGAGTTATAGATACTACTTTCTCACTAAAAAAGTGCATCGCCTTCTTTTAGATATGATTTAGCATAATCTACCATATCTATTATATCATCTCTATATTTATTAATTTTGTCTTAATAGGAATCCAATAGTATTTCTTATACATTATATAATTTTCTCCCTGCAATTTAATTACATTAATATTACACTTTTTTAAATTAATCCAAATAATCTAATAATTAAGCAAAAAACTTCTTACAATTTAACAAAAAAGAAGGCACACCAACAGTGTGCCCGCTAATAGAATCAGTATACCTTTGTCCTCTTATATCATATTAGGATTATAGACCAATATAATTTTTTATATACTATATGCTATGAAATAATTACCATCTTAGAAAGATCCTTGTATTTCCACGTTTAATCCTATTGGTAAAATATCTTCTTATAATATTTTTATATATCTCCCTTGTACCAGGAAGTATCATAGTTATCCCCATTATATCTGTTACAATACCTGGCACTACTAAAAATATTCCACCTATTAAAATACTTAGTCCTGTCAAAAGTTCTTCTCCTGGAACCCTACCTTGGGATAGCTGATTATTAATATTGGATAATACTATTTTTCCTTCACTTTTAGCTAAATAATATCCTGCAATTCCTGTAGCTATTATAAGTCCTATTGTTGTCCAGAATCCCATATTTTGAGAGGCTTTTATCAGAATGTATAGATCTATTATAGGTGTTACTATTATAAATAATAGTATTTTCCCCATTTATCATTCTCCCTTTTCTAAAGAGTTCTGTAATATACTCCATTCTTTTTTAAATTTCCTTCTAAACCTTACAGGCTTCAATTCTTTATCTACAAAAGCATGTTTAGTAAAACCTTCTACTAATAATTCATTATTGCTTTTTCTATATATTTCATATCTTAATTCAAGCCTTACACCTTTTAGTTTTGTCAATTTTGTTTTTATTATAACTTCATCATCAAATTTTGCTGAATTTATATATTTACATCCTGTTTCTATTACTGGCAAAAGAACTTCTTCATTTTCTAATTCACTACAAGCTAGACCTAATTCTCTAAAAAATTCATTTCTTCCTACTTCAAACCAAGTAAAATAATTGCCATAATATACTACACCCATTTGATCTGTTTCTTTATATCTAGCTCTTATAGTCGTTTCTTGTATCATTTTATTGCCCCCTTTATAGTACTCTAGCTTCTCCTTTATATATTGAGCCAGTAATACTATCTACTGTAACAATATCACCCACTTTTAATACTTCTGTTGCTTTTTCTACTCCTACAATAGTAGGTTTATCTAGATTTAATCCTACTATAGCTGCATGAGATGTAAGTCCTCCTTGCTCTGATACAATTGCTGAGGCTTTTTCCATATATGGCACTGTATCTTTATCTGTACAAGTACATACTAAAATATCTCCTTCTTCAAACTTTCCTTCCAATTCTTCTTTTGTATTTCCTATAATCACTTTGCCAGAAATAGCTTTATTTCCTATTCCTACACCTTTAAGAAGCACTTCACTTACTGTATGAACTTTAATTAAATTAGTAGTACCTGATACTCCTACTGGAATTCCTGCCGTAATAACTATTAAATCTCCTTGTTTTATATAGCCCTTTTCCAATGCACTATGTATGGAAAGGTCTATTACCTCATCAGTAGAAACACTTTTCAAAGATAAAACAGGATAAACTCCCCAAAGTAAAGCCATTCTTCTTCTTATTTGTTCCGTAATAGTTGCCGCAATAATTGGCGCTTTAGGTCTAAACTTTGATACCGCACTTGCAGTAAATCCAGAGGAAGTTGCTGTAATTATAGCACTTGCTCCTAAATCTTCTGCTGTTGTACAAGTTGCCTTACTTATAGCATTAGTCGTAGATATTCCTCTATTCTTTGATTTTTCTTTTAAAAGTTTCTTATAATCAAGGGAATCTTCAGTTCTCATAGCAATATTGTGCATAGTCTTTACTGCTTCTAATGGATATTTACCTGCTGCTGTTTCTCCAGATAACATAATAGAATCTGTACCATCAAATATTGCATTGGCAACATCAGTTACTTCTGCCCTTGTAGGTCTAGGATTTCTTATCATAGAATCTAACATTTGGGTAGCAGTAATTACAGGCTTACCTACTTCATTACATTTTTTAATTATTTCTTTTTGAATAATTGGAATTTCTTCTGTTTCAATCTCTACTCCAAGATCTCCTCTTGCTACCATTATTCCATCAGAAACATTTATTATTTCCTCTATATTTTCTACTCCCTCTTGATTTTCTATTTTAGATATAATGTGAATATAGTCTCCACCATTTTCTTCTAATATCTTTCTTATATCAAAAACATCTTCTGCCTTTCTAATAAAGGAAGCTGCTATAAAATCTATACCATTTTCTATTCCAAATATTATGTCGTCTATATCTTTTTGGGTAACGGCTGGTAAATTTATTTTTACCCCTGGAACATTTACGCCTTTATGGTCTTTTACTGACCCACCATTCTTAACAATACACCTTATATCTGTATCCTTAACTACTTCAATAACTTCCAATTCTATTAATCCATCATCAATTAATATAGTATCTCCACTTTTTACATCAGAAGCTAAACCTTCATAGCTTACTCCAACTATTTTTTCATCTCCTAAAACTTCTCTTGTAGTCAAAGTAAACTCTTGATTGTCTACAAGTTCTACTCCATCATCTTTAAAATTTTTCAGCCTAATTTCTGGACCTTTTGTGTCCAACATAATTCCTATTGGAAGATCTAATTTTTCTCTAATTTTTTTTATATTTCTTATTCTGTTTCTGTGCTCTTCATGATCTCCATGAGAAAAATTAAGCCTCGCTACATTTAATCCTGATAACATAAGCTTCTCTAAAATTTCTTCACTTTCGGAAGCTGGCCCTATTGTACATACTATTTTTGTCTTTTTCATTTTTTCACCCACCCTTTTAAATGGAAAGTATTTTTGCAACTTCATACATTTCTCTATCAAAAGCTTTCTCTTGAGAAAGTGCTTCATCTATATCTAAATCAATAATATCATTATCTTTAAAGCCCATTGCTCTTCCTGATTTTCCTTCTATTAAAAGTTCCACAGCTTTATTGCCCATTTTGCTAGCTATAATTCTATCAAAAGCTGTAGGTGTTCCTCCTCTTTGTATATGTCCAAGTATTGTTACTTTTGTTTCAGCACCTGTTTTCTCTTCTATTTCTTTTGCAAGTTCATAGGCATTTCCTACTCCTTCTGCTAAAGCTATAATACTGTGAAGCTTTCCCCTGTTTCTACCTTTGATTACTTTCCTACAAACGCTATCTATATCTATAGCTTCTTCAGGTACTATAATACTTTCTGCTCCACCAGCAAGTCCTGCAAATAGTGCTATATCTCCACAACTTCTTCCCATTACTTCAACTATATTTGCCCTACCATGAGAGCTAGATGTATCTCTTATCTTACTTATTGCATCTACAACTGTCTCTACAGCTGTAAAAAAGCCAATAGTATAATCTGTATATCCCATGTCATTATCTATTGTACAGGGCACTCCAATAGTAGGGACTCCTGCTTCACTTAATTTTTTTGCTCCCTTAAAAGATCCATCGCCGCCCAGTATTATCAAACCATCTATATTAAATACTTCTATTACATTTAATGCTTTTTCAATCCCTTCATCTGTTTGAAATTCCTCACATCTTGCAGTTCTTAATATAGTTCCACCTCTATGGATAATATCTGCTACACTGGAAAGATTCATTTCTTCAATATTTCCCTTTATAAGACCATTGTACCCTTGTTTTATGCCTAATATTCTTACATTATTATAAATACTAGTTCTTACAACAGCTCTTATAGCTGCATTCATACCTGGTGCATCTCCTCCACTAGTTAGAACGCCTATAGTTTTCATTTAAAATCCTCCTTACATTAATACATAATGATAGTTAAATAATTCCTAAATCCATTAATGCTAATTGAATATCCTCTGCCTCAAGTTCCGGTGCTAGAATTTTATATAGAGAGCTATCTCCATCTTTATCAAATATCCTAATTTTAACTAAAAAACCTTCTTCTACTAGTATATTTTCTATTTCTTTTGCCCTGCTATAATCATCAACTACATGAATTGCAGTCCACATATTCTCGCACTCCTTAAAAATAATATTATTAAATAATATTATAACACAATATATCTTGTTTTTTTATTAGATTTGATTTTCTTTAACAAATTCTCACACTATCCTTACCTACTACCCTTCGTACTTCATCTAATAATCCATCATCTTCTGCATTAACCCAATAATTCCTATCTGCCATTACAACCTTTTTCTCCTTCGCTAAATACACATATACTGGAACATCACCTCTGTAGTTTTCAAATATTTCTTTTAAATTATTAAAAGCAGTATTAAAATCACCTTCTTCAACTTTTATATAAAGTTTTTCTTTCTTATATTTATTTAATGGCCTTATAGATTCACTAATTATTTTAGGTTCATCTTCTTCACTTATACTCAGTCTACCTTCAATTACTACTATAGTATCTTCCTCTATATACTTTTGATACTTATCATAAGTTGCAGGAAAAATAATTATTTCTACAACGCCATATAGATCTTCTAAAGTAACAAAAGCCATCATATTATTGTTCTTAGTTATTTTATTTTTCTTATTAGCTATTATTCCTCCAATTGCTATACTTTGCCCATCCCTTAAACCTATATCTGTCATTTCTCCAGATATTTCATCAGACATTTGGAATAGTTCCGTAGTAGTTATTGTTGATATTTTCTTCAATTCCTTCTCATAGGGAGCTAGTGGATGTCCACTTATATATATACCCAGCCTTTCTTTTTCCATAGTCAGCAAATTCTTTTGAGGAAATTCCTTTAAATCTGGCAAATTATCTTCTGATACCTGATCTTCAATATTATCAAATAATGAACATTGTCCTTGTATATTTCTTTTTCTATCTTCATGAACTCCATCTATTATTTTTTCAAATACAGCTAAAAATTGAGCTCTATTGCCACCTAACGATTCCATAGCCCCACTTTTTATCAAGCTTTCAATAGCTCTTTTGTTCATAACTGTTCCATCTATGTTTTCTATTCGCTGACAAAATTCAGTAAAACTTTCAAAAGGCCCATCTTTTCTAGCTTCTACTATAGTATCTATAAGATTTTTACCTACATTTTTAACAGCCATAAGGCCAAATCTGATTTTTCCATCAGATACTGTAAACTTTCCACCACTTTCATTTACATCTGGAGGAAGTATTTCTATCTTTAATCTTTTACATTCTTGAATATATAATGAAACAGAATTAGTATTTTCCATAACACTCGTAATTAAAGCTGCCATAAATTCTACAGGATAATAATATTTTAGCCAAGCTGTTCTATATGCTATTACAGCATAGGCAGCTGAGTGAGATTTATTAAAAGCATATTTAGCAAAACTTATCATTTCGTCATATATTATATTTGCCGACTTTTCATCTACTCCATTTCTTATAGCACCCTGAATTTCTACTTCTCCATTTTCATCTAGTTTCCCATATATGAAATGCTTTCTTTCTTCCTCCATTACATCCATTTTCTTCTTGCTCATGGCTCTCCTTACTAAATCTGCTCTTCCCATAGAATAGCCACCAATATCTCTAACTATTTGCATTACCTGTTCTTGGTATACAATACAACCATAAGTAACATCTAATATAGGCTTTAATTTTGAATGTATATATTTTATATTAGAAGGATCATTTTTATTTTCTATATATCTAGGAATTTGATCCATAGGTCCTGGCCTAAATAATGAATTAGCAGCTACAATATTTTCAAAACCAGTAGGCTTTAACTCTTTTAAAAATTGTCTCATACCAGCACTTTCAAATTGGAAAATTCCTAAAGTTTCAGCATTGCTAAACATTTCATATACCTTAGGATCATCATAGGTAAAATCTGAAAAATCTATTTTAATTCCATGATTTTCCTCTATTAATTTCACTGCATCCCTTATCACAGTTAAAGTTCTAAGACCTAAAAAGTCCATTTTTAAAAGGCCTAATTCTTCTAATTCAGTCATTGTAAATTGAGTAGTTATAGAATCTTTATTTCTCGATAGAGGTACATATTGGGTAATAGGATCTTTAGATATAACTACTCCTGCAGCATGGGTAGATGTATGTCGTGGAAGACCCTCTACATTCCTTGCTATATCAATTAGTTCTTTTATTTCTTCCTGTTCATCATAAATCTGTTTTAAGCTTTTATTTACTTCCAATGCTTTATCTATAGTCATACCTAATTCCATAGGTATTTGTTTAGCTATAAAGTCTACCTGTCCATAAGGCATATTCAAAGCTCTACCTACATCTCTTATACTACCTCTTGCTGCCATAGTACCAAAAGTAACTATTTGGGCTACTTTGTCTTCTCCATATTTTTCAACTACATAATCTATAACTTCCTCTCTTCTTTCATAACAAAAATCTACATCTATATCTGGCATAGTAACTCTTTCAGGATTTAAAAACCTTTCAAATATTAAACCATTTTTAAGTGGATCAATATCTATAATCCCTAAGGCATAAGAAACCAAACTCCCTGCTGCAGAACCTCTTCCTGGTCCTACCATTATTCCATTGTCTTTAGCATATTTAATAAAATCCCATACTATAAGGAAGTAATCTGTATAACCCATGTCCACAATAGTATTAAATTCAAATTCAAATCTCTCTAATATCTCATCAGTAATATCATCATATCTTTCATTTAGTCCATCTAGACATAATTTTTTTAAATATTCTACATCAGTATATCCTTCTGGAGTTTCATATTCTGGTAAATGTAATGTATCAAAATCTATATCTACATTACATCTTTCACCAATTAAAACAGTATTCTTTATTGCTTCTTCTACATATCCAAACAATTCTATCATTTCATCATAGGATTTTAAATAAAATTCACTTGTAGGAAATCTCATCCTGTTTTCTTCATCTATAGTTTTCCCTGTTTGAACACATAACAGTACATCATGAACTTTTGCATCTTCCCTTTTTAAATAATGTACATCATTAGTAGCAACTAGTGGAATATCTATTTCCTTACTAAGCCTAATTAGCTCTTTATTTACAAGTTCTTGTTCTTTAATTCCATGATCTTGTAGCTCTAAGAAAAAATTTTCCACTCCAAAAATATCCTTATATTCTAAAGCTGCATCTTTAGCCCCTTCAAAATTGCCATTTAAAATTTTTTTCTGAACTTCTCCTCCAAGACAAGCACTTAATCCAATTATTCCTTCACTGTATTCCCTAAGTACATCATAATCAACTCTTGGCTTATAATAAAACCCATTTACATATCCTTCAGATACTATTTTCATAAGATTTAAGTAACCTATATTATTTTCCGCTAGTAAAACTAGATGATATTGATTTTTCTCTCTAGGATTTTTATCAGTATATTTGCCCATAGACACATAAACTTCACATCCTAAAATAGGTTTTACACCTCTTTTAGTTGCCTCTTTGTAAAAATCAACAACTCCGAACATGGCACCATGATCTGTAATGGCAATACTATCCATTCCCAGTTCTTTAACCCTATCTAATAATTCTCCTATTCTATTGGCACCATCAAGTAAACTATATTCTGTATGAACGTGAAGGTGAACAAATTTTCCTTTTTCAGTCATATCCATTCCCTTTCTATGTTTTCTTATTATAAATATGATTCTATCATAAAAATACTAAAAATAATAATCTAAAAACTCCTAGGGCATCCTAGGAGTTTGTTAAAAAGTTCTCTATTTTAATGCTATTAAGCCTTCACTATTAAGTTAGTATCCCACTAGCATTTATAAATAAAAGAACAAAAATCTACTATTTTAAGCATCTAGTATTCTATTTTCTATTAAATCGGATAAATCTTTAACAGCTTCCTTTTCATCCTCTCCTTGAGCAATAATATTTATTTCTTCTCCCTGAAATACTCCCAGGCTCATTACCCCCATAATACTTTTTCCATTAACCTTCTTTCCATCTAATTCTATATATATATTACTTAAATATTTGTTAGCAGTTTGAACAAATAATGCTGCAGGTCTTGCATGAAGTCCTATTTCATTTTTAACTACAACTTTTTTTGATTCCAATATTAACTCCCCCTCTCCTTTTTTAAATCATCTGCAATTTCTTCTATTTTCCTGAACCTATGATTTACACCAGATTTTCCTACAGGTGGACTTAGCATAGTTCCTAGTTCTTTCAGGCTAGCATCTCTATGCTTTAATCTTAAATATGCTAAATCCAATAAGTTTTTAGGTAGTTTTTCTAATCCTATAGTACTATCTATATACTCAATATTTTTTATCTGTCTTAAGGATGCATCTATGGTTTTACCTAAATTAGCTGTTTCACAATTAACTATTCTGTTTATATTGTTTCTTACATCTTTCAATACTCGTATATCTTCTAATTCTAATAATGCTAAATGGGCTTCCATAATATTTAAAATATCCACTATCTGTTCCCCTTCTTTTAAATATATGACGAAATTTTCTTTTCTTGTCACAATTTTGGAATTTAATCCAAAGCTGTTAATTAAATTTGAAAGTTCTTTCCCATGTTCCTCATTATTAGTAACGAATTCTAAATGATAGGTTTTTTCTGGATTGCTAATAGAACCCCCTCCTAGAAAAGAACCTCTTATAAAAGATCTTTTACAACATCTTTTACTTATTATGCTTTTAGATATACTATAATCTAGATGGAAAGAATCATATTCATTAGATTTTATCAGCTCAATATCTCTTAGTATTTTTTTTGTAGCTCTTGTATTTTTTACTACAATTAAATAATTATTATTCTTTTTTAATTGTTTATTCCTTCTCACCATTACCTCTACATCTATATTGTACATAGCCTTCAACAGTGAAAAAATCCTTCTGGCTATGGCAGCGTTTTCCGTAGTGAATTTAAGACTTATTCCATAGGCACCATTTATTTGAATAATTCCATTCATACGTACAATTGCAGCTAGTTCAGCCTTTGCACAGCATTTGTTTTTTATTGGTATTCGTGAAAGTTCATTTTTTGTAAAAGAAGAAAATGACATTATATCTCTCCTAATTCTTTATTACTTTAATATAATATACTCTATGTAACCTCTATTGTAAAGTATTTTTATACACTTTTATAGCTTTTATTGCTATTTTTTTCTCATCTAAATATCTTAATTTATCTAATACTCTATCTATATGAATAAATTGGGCTTCAATAAAACCCTCTTTTTTTTGCGGAATACATTCCATATTTTTAGCTGTCATTAAAAACCAATGTACAGTTTTGTTTATATTTTCATCTCCCCTAATATTCATAAAATTATAATTAATTTTACCTATATATTCTATTATTTCAGCTTTTATTCCCGTTTCTTCAAAAACTTCTCTTAAAGCTGCAGCCTTCAATCCTTCTCCTTTTTCAACCCTTCCTTTAGGAAGAACCCAATGTCCATTAAATTTTTTCAACAATAAAATTGCATTTCCAAATCTAACTATTCCTCCAGCACTCACCTCTTCAATCATTCTTCCCACTCCTGTATCATTTAAAACATTATGCTCTATATATTTATATTATAACATTTTATAAAGGATTTTTTCAGCTTTTATAGAATATAAATATATATATATTAAAAACTTAGGAGGGTTTTATATGGAAATTTCAATGAATTATGTAGTAGATATACTTTATAAATTGTTAAATATACCTAGCCCTTCAGGAAATACATTAAAAGCTATAAATTTTGTAGAAAATGAATTTCATTCACTAGGTATAAAAACTTATAAGACTAATAAAGGTGCAATTATAGGGACTATTGATGGAAAAAATAAAGATGAAGAAGTTACTTTATCAGGTCATGTAGATACTTTAGGTGGAATGATTAAAGAAATTAAATCCAATGGGAGGCTTAAAATAACTCAAATAGGTGGATACCCTTGGAACTCAATTGAAGGGGAATATTGTACTATAGAAAGTGCTAATGACAAATTATATAGTGGTACAATTTTAACCACAAAAGCTTCAACTCATGTTCATGGCGATGATACTAGTACTCTTGAAAGGAATGAAGATAGTATAGAAATAAGGATTGATGAAAAAGTTAAAAATAGTGAAGATATAGAAAAGCTTGGAATATCTGTAGGAGATTATGTGTTCTTTGACCCTAGAGTTAAAATTACTGACTCTGGATTTATTAAATCTAGACATTTAGATGATAAAGCTGGTGTTGCTTCCATATTAGGCATTGCAAAATATTTAGTAGACAATAATATAACTCCTAACTACACTACTAACTTTTTTATAAGCAATTATGAAGAAGTTGGCCATGGTGCCAGTGCTGCTATTCCTGAAAAAACTACTAAATTTATCGCCATCGATATGGCAGCTCCAGGAGAAGGCCAGACCTCTAATGAGTATAGTGTTACTATTTGTGCAAAAGACTCTACTGGTCCTTATGATTTAGATTTAAAAAGACGTTTAATTGATCTAGCTAAAAATAATAATCTAAACTATAAGGTAGATATATACCCTTATTATGGTTCTGATGGCAGTGCTGCATTAAGAGCTGGATATGATTTTAAAGTTGGACTTATTGGTCCTGGAGTAGATGCTTCTCATTCTTTTGAAAGAACTCACAAGGAAGCATTAGAAAATACTATTAAATTAGGTATATTATATCTAACTAAATAATAATCATCCCTACCCAAGTCACTTCTGTATCTTTAAATTCAATCTCTAATCCCATTTTGGCTACTGTATTTATAACATCTATTCCTAAAGATTCTGAAGAAGGCCTTGAATACTCTGGGTAGGGACACTCTCTATATCCCAACACCTTTTTACAGGGATTACAAAGTTTACAATTTCCCGCAATTAATGCAAGGGCATTTTCAAATCCTAAATCTTTTCCTTTCTTTTCTATCTCTAAAAGTATTTTATGAAGTTTCCTTGCTAGTCTAAAGTATTCTTCTCTATCTTCTTTATTCAAAATTTTTTGTTTTATTAAAACTACAATACAATAGTTAAACTTTTCTAATTTATTTTTAAAATCTTTTATTTCTCCTATATCTGGAGGACACATAAAATTTTTATCATACTGTCCACATTTATTATCTTTGCAATATTCCCTTACTTTTTCATCTATTATTATATTATTCGTTGGTATCTTCCCCAAATAAATAATATTCTCATTCTTTATATATTCTACAAGCTTTTCCATACTGCCCATATTAAAACTCCCTTATATTTTTATTGTAAATCCTCTCGATTTTTCCAGTTTATTTTTAAAAATAATTCAAACACTAATATTGGAGGTGCTAATATGAATATAAACGAAAAATTCATTATAAATCTACAAGGAAAAAATTTCATAACCTATGAAGGTCTATTAGATCTAGCCCATAAAAAAAACTTAAAATCTATAGATGTAGACCTTATTCAAATCCCTACAGTAGAAAATAACATGACTGCTATTTGCAAGGCCACTGCTATTACAGACAATGAAAAGTTCTCTGATATAGGAGATGCTAGTCCTCAATCAGTAAATTCAAATATAGCTCCTCATCTAATACGAATGGCTTCTACTAGGGCCAAAGCAAGAGTTTTAAGAGATTTAAATAATATAGGTATGACTTCCTTTGAGGAAGTATCTTTAGATGAAGATAAAGAGGAAAATAAAAATATTCCATCTGATAATATCTATGAAGAACCACCTACTGAAAGACAATTAAACACCATAAAAAGATTATCAGATGAATTAAATTTTGTAATCCCCTATGAAAATTTAACTAAAAGAACAGCAGGAACTTTAATATCTAGAATGTTAAATGAGAAGAATAAAAAACATTAGAAGAAAGCTTAAGAATAAGCTTTCTTTAATTTATCCTTCCTTACTGATAAATTAAATATTAATTCACTAGCTTTTAAACTATCATGACGAATATAATCCTTCTTAACTTCTATTAAATTGCTTTTTATCATTTTTATATTTAAATTATTTAATCTTTTCTCATCTTCTTCAGTTAAAATAACTGGCTTGGAACCATCTTCTTTATATTTTTCTAAAGTCTCCTCTGGTATCTTTTCTATATTTACAATTACATAATCTAATAAATCTTTTCTACTATGCTTAAGTATAGCCTCTACATGGTCAAATACAGTGTAGTCATCTGTTTCCCCTGGTTGAGTCATTACATTAGGTAGATATACCTTTTTAGCTTTAGATTTATAAATATGTCCTACCATATCGTTTACTAATAAGTTTGGAATAACACTAGTATATAAACTACCTGGCCCCAATACAATTATATCTGCCTCTTCTATAGCTTCTACAGCTTCTTCTACAGGATAACTAATCTTTGGCTCCATGTATACTCTGTCTATTTTACTTGATGCTTCTTTATTCTTTAAAGGTATATTTGACTCACCTTCTACTACATTTCCATTTTCTAAAACCGCATATAAAACTACATCCTCTAATGTCATAGGAAGAACTTTTCCTGTCACTGCTAACACATTTGAAGTCTCTTTTATAGCTAATTCAAAACTTCCATATATTTCATTCATAGCAGCTATAAATAAATTGCCAAAATTTTGTCCTTTTAAGCTACCTTCTTTAAATCTATATTGAAGTATTCTTTCCATATCAGGTTCTGTATTTGCAAGGGCTAATATACAATTTCTTATGTCTCCAGGTGGTAGCATCCCTAGATCCTCTCTAAGAATTCCTGAGCCTCCTCCATCATCTGCAACTGTTACAATAGCTGTAATATTTGAAGTATATTCTTTTAGCCCTCTTAGGAGTATGGAAAGGCCTGTTCCTCCTCCAATAGCTACTATTTTAGGCCCTTTTGATAATATCCTATTTCTATATGCCATTTATTTTATTCCTCCCAACTAAATAGGTTTGGGGTTTATAGAACCCTTTAAGAATCTCTGTGATTTATTATAACTCTATTCCCCTCTTTAGCTAACTCTTCATATAGTACATTTGCTATAGTAACTGATCTATGTTTTCCTCCAGTACATCCTATGCCTATGACTAATTGAGTTTTACCTTCTTCTATATAATAAGGTATGAGAAAATTTAACATATCTAAAAGCTTATTAATAAATATTTTTGTTTGCTCCCATTTTAATACATAATCTCTTACATTTTCATCCCTTCCTGTAAAATCTCTTAACTCTTTAATGTAGTAAGGATTTGGTAAAAATCTAACATCAAATACTAAATCTGCATCTAAAAGCATACCATGTTTAAATCCAAAAGAAACTACTGATATAGTAAGCTTTTTTGATTCTCCTCCTTCTACAAATATTCTCCTTATTTCACCTTTTAGCATTCCAATAGTCAATTTAGAAGTATCTATTATATAATCTGCCTTCTCCTTCACTTCCTTAAGGAGTTTCCTTTCTTTAGTTATACCATCTATAAGTCTCCCATTTAAACTTAAAGGATGAGGACGTCTTTGTTCCTTATATCTTGTTATCAATACATTATCTAAAGCGTCTAAAAATAGTATTCTATATTTCAAACCTTTTTTCCCAAGTTTTTCTAAACTATTAAAAAGAGCATCAAAAAATATTCCCCCTCGAATATCTACTACTACTGCTACCTTTTTAATATCTCTTTTAGATTCATAACAAAGCTCTGCAAATTCAGGCAATAACT
Source organism: Anaerosalibacter massiliensis (assembly GCF_024623155.1). Classification (NCBI taxonomy): domain Bacteria; kingdom Bacillati; phylum Bacillota; class Tissierellia; order Tissierellales; family Sporanaerobacteraceae; genus Anaerosalibacter; species Anaerosalibacter massiliensis. The sequence continues at coordinate 81,127 of NZ_JANJZL010000004.1, read as the reverse complement.
GGGGTGGCAGGTTGTCCATACAATAATAGTCAATGTCTTCCAATGCCCTCATGGCTTGGCTCTTTCCTGCTCCCGATAGCCCTGTGATTATAACAAACTCCATATCCAAATAAAGCCACCTCCAAAATTTAGTCTATAATATTTCTTATCCGTTCCACAGGTACCTTTCCCTTTGAAGCTCTTTCTATTCCATTCTTTAAATTTCCAACATTTTCTGGGTGATGAGCATCACTATTTATATAAAAATAAACTCCCTCTTTTAAAGCTATTTCTATTTCTTCAACTGTTAAATGGCTATGACTAGAATTTATCTCTAGTGCAGTATTTTTTTCCTTAGCCTTCTTAGCTATTTTTTTTATATCTACATATACTTTAGAACCTGGATGTGTTATTAAATCAATAGGGTATCTATCCATAGCTCTAAGCAAAGCTAAAGTATTCATTTTTCTTGTAGATTCTCTCATCTTTGGTATAATCCTAGATAAAAAATTTAAAAAATACAATTTATAGCCATCTTTAAATGTTCTTGGCATTGCTCCAAAATGATATCCTAAGAGAAGAATATCCAGCATTTCTAATATTTCTTCATCTATATCTAGAGTACCATCATACCCTATGATATTAGCTTCTATTCCTAAAAGTATTTTCAAACCTTTAGGTTGAAACTCCTTATTCAGTTCATCTATTTCCTTTCTCATCTTCTTTATATTTTCTCTTTTTACACCATAGGTAAAATGGCCTGGTCCATGATCACAAATAGCTATCTCTTTTAATCCTCTTTCAAAGGCTTTTTCCACATTATCTCTTATAGTGCCCTTTCCATGGCTATATATAGTATGGGTATGATAGTCTCCAATAATTTTCATATATTTCTCCTTTTATTCTCTTCCAATAATCTTTAACTCTGGTTCTAATTCTACATTATATTTATCTTTTACAACTTTTTGCACTACTTTTATTAAAGTTCTAACATCTTTACTTGTGGCATTTCCACAATTAATTACAAAACCACAGTGCTTTTCAGATACTTGAGCGTCCCCATATTTTATTCCCCTAAGTCCTGATTCATCAATCAATTGACCCGCAAAATGTCCTTCTGGTCTCTTAAAAGTACTTCCTCCACTAGGAAAATTTAAAGGTTGCTTTGAAGTCCTCTTTTCCGTCAATTCTTTCATCTTTCCATCTATAACATCATAATCCCCTTTTTCAAGTTTCATTTCAATTCCTAAAACTATAAGTCCTTCTTCTTCTACTCTACTTTTTCTATATCTAAAATTCATCTCTTCATTAGAATATTCTACTATATCACCATTTTTATTTAAACATCTTACTTTAGTTACTATATCCTTCATCTCTCCACCATAGGCTCCTGCATTCATAGTTATGGCTCCTCCAATACTTCCCGGTATACCACTTGCAAATTCTAATCCAGTGAGAGAGTTTTTTAAAGCTCTTTTGCTTACAACAGTAAGAAGGGCTCCAGATTCTGCTCTTATAATATCTCCTTCTACTGTTATATCTCCAAATTCTTCTGAGATTTTAATAACTACGCCCTCCATACCTTTATCACTTACTAATAAATTAGAGCCATTGCCCACTATATAAAAATCTATATTATTATTTCTACATATTTTTATTCCCTCAATTAACTCACTTTCATTACTAGGTACAATCATTACATCCACTGGACCACCTATTTTGAAAGAAGTATGATTTTTCATAGGTTCATCTAAAAGAACTTTTCCCACATTTACATTGCTACTAAATATCTTTTTAACATCTATTTTTTCCAACAAAACCACTCCTACCTTTATTTTTTCTTTCATATCTAATATTATACTTTATTTTGTCAAGTTTTCTACCCGTATCTTAGCTTCTTCTATAGCTTCTTTTGCAGTCTTTTCTTTCAATACTGCCTTTTTTATTTCCTCTTGTAAAATAATATCTATAGAATTCCACTTTTCGTCTCTAGATACAACTTTAGTATAACTCAATGTTTCTTCAATTCTTTTCATCTTTGGATTATCTTTATACATATCATTTATTCCCTTTTTAACTGTAAATACTCCCAATTCTTCTAAAGTCCTTTGACTAGAATCTTGAGTTAAAAATTTTAAAAACTCAATACACATTTCCAACTTTTTTTCATCTTCCTGCTTAAATATTCCAAAAGAAGCTACCCCATTATTTAAAGCTATTGGAAGTTTTTCATCTCCTAAAGGATAATTTGCCACATCAAAATTAAATCCTTCTCCTTTGTTTTGAAGATCTTCTAAGACTTTCAATGCCCAAGACCCAGTTGGATATACAGCTATTTTTTTATCTTTATAAAACATATCCCAACATTCTTTTTCTCCAAGAATACCGAAATCCTTAGGAGTTACTTTATATTTATATTTTAAATCTACCACCTTTTGGACTCCCTTTATAGCTTCATCTCCATAAAAACTATATTTATTCTTTTTGAAATTTATTATTTCAGCACCATCACTAAGGATTATTCCCCAAATATTATAATAATTAGGTTCAATAAAAGAAACAAAACCAAAAGAATCATCTACTCCATCATTATCAGAATCAAAGGTAAGATCTTTTAAACTTTGAACAAACTCCTCATAGGTCCAATTTCCATCTAGTGGAGGCGAAACTCCTCTTTCATTAAATAAATCTAAATTTAGATACATAGTATAGGTTGTCATCGCAAAAGGCAAACCAATTATATCTTCATTATAGTTTACTGTTTTTAAAGTTTCAAATTTAAACTCTTTAAGTTCGTCATGTTTTAAATAATCATTTAATACCTCTAATTTATCTATCCAAGGAAAATCATAACTTATAGGTACAATATCTGGACTTTCATCATCTTTAATAGCATTTTCTATCTTTTCAGGCCCACTTTCCCAATCCAGTGGTGTAAAATCTATATACACTCCAGGATTTGCCTTTTCAAATTCCTTTATTCTAGCTTGAATCCAACTGTATCTACTTCCTGTATCAATATCTAACCTTGGATAATCCCACACCCTTATAATTCCAGTATAACGTTCTTCTGGTTCTTCTATTAATAAATCTGGGTCATTTAAAGAAACATAAAAAGACCAGAATATAATAAATGCAATCAATAACATTCCAATTATTTCTTCACCTTTTCTTATGGACATAAAATTCACCCCTTTAAATATTTATTCAAATAGGGTGAGCTTTATGTAAAAAAGTAGAGGCTTAAGCCTCTACTTTAGATTTGCCTATTCAATTATTCAGCCATTCTTCTATATTTTTCATATCTTTCTTTTGCATCTTCTTCTGCTTTCTTAAATAGTTGATCTGCTACTTCTGGGAAAGTACGTTTTAATGATGTATATCTTACTTCAGTATTTAAGAATTCAACGAAATCTTCTGTTGGTTCTTTTGAATCTAGAATAAATGGATTCTTTCCTTCTTCTTTTAATACTGGGTTATATCTATATAGATGCCAGTATCCTGCATCTACTGCTCTCTTTTCTTGTTCTTGACTATTGCCCATTCCACCTTTTATTCCATGATTGATACATGGTGCATATGCTATGATAAGTGCTGGGCCATCATATTGTTCTGCTTCATTTAATGCTTTAAGCAATTGATTTTTATTTGCTCCCATAGCCACTTGTGCTACATATACATATCCATAGGATGCTGCTATCATACCTAAGTCTTTCTTTCTAACTCTCTTACCTGAAGCTGCAAATTTAGCTACAGCAGCTGTTGGAGTTGATTTTGATGATTGACCTCCAGTATTTGAATATACTTCTGTATCAAATACCAATACATTTACATCTTCTCCAGATGCTAGTACATGGTCAAGTCCTCCAAATCCTATATCATATGCCCATCCGTCTCCACCAAAAATCCAGACAGATTTCTTGATTAGATATTCTTTAAGTTCTTCAATTTCATTTAGTATTTCTTTTCCTTTATCGTTTCCTATTTCTTTATTTAATAGTGGAAGAATCTTTAATGTTGCTGCTTTTGAAGCTTTAGCATCAGATTTTCCTTCTATCCATTCATTGAATACTTCATTTATTTCGTTGTCTATGTCTAATGAGATAAACTCTTTCATTAGTACTTCAAGTTTATTTCTTAATTGATTAACAGCTGTCGCCATACCATAGCCATACTCAGCATTATCTTCAAATAGTGAATTTGCCCAAGCAGGTCCTCTTCCATCTTGATTTGCACAATATGGAGTTGCCGGTGCACTAGCTCCCCAAATAGACGAACAACCTGTTGCATTTGCGATTATCATTCTGTCACCAAATAGTTGAGTAACAAGTTTTGCATATGGAGTTTCTCCACAACCTGCACATGCTCCTGAGAATTCTAGTAATGGTTGAGAGAATTGACTACCTTTTATATTTTCTTTTGCCATTAAGTCGTCTTTAACTTTAACTGTCATTGCATAATCCCAGTTCTTGGATTGTTTTTCAACTTGTTCTTCTAGTGGTTTCATAACTAATGCTTTATTTTTTGCTGGGCATACATTAGCACAGTTTCCACAGCCAGTACAATCTAATGCACTTACTTGTATACGATATTCTAGGTTTTCAAATCCTTTACCCATTGCTTTCTTAGTTTCAAAGTCTTCTGGTTTGTTTGCTACTTCTTCTTTATCTAATAAGAATGGTCTAATAGCAGCATGTGGACATACAAAAGAACATTGGTTACATTGTATACAATTGTCTATTTGCCATTCTGGAATATTTACTGCAATACCACGTTTTTCATATGCTGCAGTTCCATGTGGGAATGAGCCATCTTCTCTGTCTACAAAAGTACTTACAGGAAGTTTATCTCCCTCTTGTCTATTCATTGGAACTAATACATCTTTTATAAAATCTGGTAATTCTTTATCAACTGCTGTTTCTTCAGCTACTTCAGCATTCTTCCAGCTTTCAGGTATATCTATTTTTACTAATGCTTCAATACCTTTATCTACAGCTTCATGGTTCATAGAAACTACATCTTCACCTTTTTTGCCATAAGTTTTAACTATGGAATCTTTTAGATATTTAACTGCATCTTCTATTGGTATAACATTAGCTAGTTTAAAAAATGCAGATTGCATAATCATATTTGTTCTGTTTCCAAGACCTATTTCATTTGCAATAGCTGTAGCATCTATTGTGTAGAAATCAATATTGTGTTCTGCTATATATTTCTTAACGTCCCCTGGTAAATGCTTATCTAAATCTTCAACTGACCAGTTTGTATTTAATAAGAATTTACCTCCATCTTTTAGTCCATCTACTACACTATATTGATGAACATAGGATTGTTTTGAACAGGATATAAAGTCTGCTTCATCTATTAAATAAGTGGATTTTATAGGTTCATGACCAAATCTTAAGTGAGATATAGTAACTCCACCTGATTTTTTACTGTCATATGCAAAATATCCTTGAGCATACATGTCTGTATTATCTCCAATGATTTTGATAGCACTCTTATTTGCACCTACAGTACCATCTGAACCTAATCCCCAGAATTTACATCTAATAGTGCTTTCTGGAGCTGCTTTTATGTCTTCTTTAATTTCTAATGATTTGTGAGTTACGTCATCTATAATACCTATTGTAAACCCATTCTTTGGTTCTTCTGATTTTAAGTTTTCAAATACAGCATTTATTTGTGATGGAGTAGTATCTTTTGATCCTAATCCATATCTTCCGCCAACAATTAATGGAGCATTTTCTTTGCCATAGAACATTGAACAAACATCTAAATATAAAGGTTCTCCTAATGCTCCTGGTTCTTTAGTTCTATCAAGAACTGATACTTTCTTTACTGTTTTTGGCAATACATCAAAGAAGTATTTTTCTGAGAAAGGTCTATATAGATGTACTTCTATAACACCTACTTTTTCTCCTTTATCTATTAAATAATCAACAGTTTCTTCTATTGTTTCAGTTACAGAACCCATTGCAATTATTATATTTTCAGCTTCTGGATGACCATAATAGTTAAATGGTTTGTATTCTCTTCCTGTTAATTCAGATATTTCTTTCATATAATCATTAACCATATCTGGTATTCTATCATAATATGGATTTGCAGCTTCTTTAGCTTGGAAGAAAATATCTGGGTTTTGTGCAGTACCCTTAGTATATGGACGTTCAGGGTTTAAAGATCTATTTCTAAATGCTTTAACTGCATCCATATCTACTAATTTTTTAAGATCTTCATAATCTATAACTTCAATCTTTTGAATTTCATGGCTAGTTCTAAATCCATCAAAGAAATGTACAAAAGGTACTCTACTCTTAATGGATGTTAAATGTGCTACTCCAGCTAAATCCATAGTCTCTTGAACACTTCCTGATGCAAGTAATGCAAATCCTGTTTGTCTTGTTGCCATTACGTCAGAATGATCTCCAAAGATGCTTAATGCATGGCCTGCAACTGCTCTTGCTGTTACATGGAATACACCTGGAAGAAGTTCTCCAGCCATTTTATACATATTAGGAATCATTAGTAATAGTCCTTGAGAAGCAGTGAATGTTGTAGTTAGGGCTCCTGCACTTAATGAGCCATGTACTGCTCCTGCTGCTCCTGCCTCAGATTGCATTTCTGTTACCTTTACTTCTTGATCAAAGATGTTTTTTCTACCATGAGCTGCCCAATCATCAATTAACTCTGCCATTGTTGATGAAGGTGTGATTGGATAAATTGCTGCTACATCTGTGAAAGCGTATGCAACATACGCCGCTGCTGTATTACCATCCATGGTTTTCATAACTTTTGCCATTTATAGACCCCCTTAAAATAGTACTTACTAATTTTTAACTTTGTATAAAAATTGACATACTTTCCTTATTAAACAAGGATTAAATTCATATATTACTATATTTTTAGTATATTAAACATTATAAATAAAGTCAACTAGGAAAAAAAATAGTTATTTATGTCGTAATTGTGAATATAAAAAGATTACATATGCATATTAAGAAACAAAATATTGTGATTTTTTTATCAGTCTTCTTGCTTTTCTCTTTTCCTTTTTTTAATTTCTTTTTTGACCTTATTATCTAATGCTTTTGCCGCATTATAACCTAACATTTTTTGCCTATTATTTCTAGTTGCTACTTCTATTATCATAGCAGTATTTCTGCCTGGTCTTACTGGTATTACTAGTTTCGGAACTTTTATACCTAATATATTAGCATATCGTTCATCTAGTCCTATTCTATCGTATTCTTTTTCTTCATCCCAAAATTCTAGTTCAATAACTAAATCTATAAATTCCCAGTTTTTAACTGCACTAACTCCATAAAGCCTTTCAATATCTACTATACCAATCCCCCTTATTTCCATAAAATGCCTTATAAGCTCTGGGGCTGTTCCTCTTATATCATCTTCAACTCTTTTTATTTCTACAGTATCATCAGCTACTAGCCTATGACCTCTTTTTATTAATTCTAAAGCAGTTTCACTTTTTCCAACTCCACTTTGTCCAATTAAGAGCACTCCCATACCATAAACTTCAACTAATACTCCATGAACAGTAATTTCTGGTGCTAATGCATAATCTAAATAATTTATTAAAAGATTTATAAACTTAGTAGTAGAATGCTCTGTTCTTAAAAAGCTTACATCCCTTTTCTTAGCAAATTCTATCATTTCAGGAAAAGGCTCTAATCCCCTAGATATAACAACTGCTGGTATTGGATAAGAGAACATTTTTTCTGTTCTTTCACGCCTTATATCTTCAGGTAAGCTATTTAAATAATACCATTCTACATTTCCAATCAATTGAAGTCTTTCATGAGCAAAATGGTCAAAATATCCTGCTAACTGGAGTCCTGGTCTATTTACATCACTTTTATTTATCTTAACTTCATCTATATCACTTGAACTATACATAACTTCTAAATCTAAAGCTTCAACTAATTTACTAAGGGTTACATAGTCCATTTCAATTCACATCCTTTAGTATTCTAGGATCCTTTTCTAAAAAAATTATAGACTTCTTCTGCTGCAGTTTTATTCATGCCTTCCACATCTTTTAATTCTTCCATAGAAGCCTTTTTTATCCCTTCAATACTTCCAAAGGTTTTAAGAAGAGCTTTCTTTCTTTTATCCCCTATTCCTTTTATATCATCTAGTACAGATTTAAATATTTTCTTACTTCTCAAACTTCTATGATAACTAATAGCAAACCTATGAGCCTCATCTTGGATTCTAGTAATAAACCTAAAAGTAGTACTATTTTTTTCTAAAGATATTTCTTTATTTTTATATATAATTCCTCTTGTATTGTGGTGTTCATCTTTAACAAGACCGCACACAGGTATTTCTATATTCATTTGAAAAAGTATTCTTTCTACTACATTGACTTGACCTTTGCCACCATCTATCATGATTAAGTCTGGAAAAACTGAAAATCCTTTTACTTTAATATTGTTTTCTTTTATTAATTCTTTTTCTTCTAATCCTCGTCTAAATCTTCTTTTTATAACTTCTTCCATACTAGCATAATCATCAGGACCAATGACTGTCTTTATTTTAAATCTTCTATAGTCACTCTTTTTAGGTACACCTTTTTCAAATACCACCATAGAACCTACTGGCTCTACTCCTTGAATATTAGATATATCAAATGCTTCAATTCTAAAAGGTACTTCATCTAAGTCCATAACTCTAGCTAATTCCTCTAATGGCTCTTCCTCTTCCCTTTTTCTTATTATAACACTTTGATCATACTGATTTAAAGTATCTATTGCATTTTTTCTTACCATTTCCATTAATCTACTCTTTTCTCCCCTTTTAGGGATTCTAATGGAAACTCTAGATCCTCTTTTTTCACTGAGCCACTTAGAAACTACATCTATATCTTCAAAATCTTCTTCTATAAATATTTCCTTTGGCACATAGGCAGTACCTAAATAAAATTGTTTTATAAATGAACTTAAAATCTCTGCTCTTTCTGTATTCTCTACATTTGAAATGAAAAAATGTTCCCTTCCCATAATTTTGCCATTTCTTATGAAAAATACTTGAATACAAATATTTTCAACTCCTCTTGCCATTCCTATTATATCTTGGTCAGTTAAATTATTTGTAGAAACAATTTTTTGTTTTTCAAGAATCACTCTCAAGGAGTTGATTTGATCCCTATATTTTGCTGCATTTTCAAAATCTAAATTTTTAGCCGCTTCTTCCATTTTATTTTCTATGACTTCTACAAGTTTTTCTTCCCTTCCATTTAAAAACATGATTATTTCATCAATCATTTCCATATATTTGTTTTCATCTACATTTCCTTGACAAGGTGCTAAACATCTTCCTATATAATAGTTAAGGCAAGGTCTATTTATGACTTTAGTTCCATCAAGCTTTAGTTTACAAGTTCTAATTGGATAAAGAGTCCTAATTATATCTAATGTATCATTTACTGCATATCCACTTGGATAAGGGCCAAAATATTTAGCTCCATCTTTTAATATTTTTCTAGTTTTTATAACTCTAGAGTATTTCTCATTAGTAGTTATTTTTATATAAGGATATTGTTTATCATCCCTTAGAAGAACATTGTATTTAGGTTTATGTTTTTTAATCAAATTTGCTTCCAAAATTAAAGCTTCTACCTCATTGTCCACTATTATATATTCAAACTCACTAATATTTTTAACCATGGTTCTTACTTTTAAAGTATTATTTCTTGAAGACTGAAAATATTGTCTAACTCTTTTCTTTAGAGAAATAGCTTTTCCTACATATATTACTTCCCCATTTTCATTCTTCATTATATATACTCCTGGTTTATCAGGCAATTTTTTCAGTTCTTCATCTATATTAAACATAAAACCACCTTTCTAAAATAACATCATTTAGGTATATTATTATAATACCATAAACAATTTGAAGTACAATATTCTATAAGATATAATATAAATAATTAGAATATTTTAGGAGGTTTCCAAATGAAGACAATGAAAAAGTCCATGGCTTTTTTCCTATCTTTTATAGTTACTGTCATATTTATTACATTTTTTACAATACTTTTAGACCCTATACTTAAGGATATATCAAAGCCTTCAATTAAAAACACAATACTACCCTTTCTCTTATCCTTAGGACTTATATTTTTTATGTTTTTTCAAGGATTTTTAAAATGGAATTGGAATAAAAAAATATTGAAGAAAAATAAAGAACTCATAAGAGTTAAAGGAGACAATTTCACAAAAACGGAAAAGTTATGGATTTATATATTTTTAATATTTATATATTTTGGACAAGTATTTAAAGAATTATTCTTTACATCTATTACAATAGAAAAAATATTACTTTTTGTATCCTTCTTTATTATAGTACATTTTCTATTAAAATTTTCAGAAAAGACTATGGAAATTATATTATTAAAAAATGGAGTTATGATCACAGGATTAGATTTAAGGGTAGATATACCTTTAGGACAACCTCTTAATAATCCTACAGGTTTTTATCCATATGCAAATATAGATGGATACATTCCACTACAAGATAAGATGGAACTCTTTCTAGAGCTAGAGCAGGGAAAAATAACAGTACATACTAAAGGCAAAGAAAGAAGTCAAATTTTATATATACTTAAGGAAAATGGAGTGGAAAAGAGAAAATATGTATAGGAAATAGGTGATCTAATATTACTCCAATTATTTTATTATTTATTATCGGTATAATAGTTGCTATGATAGGCGTAATTTATAATATTGAAGCAAATATTTACGTAACATCTAAAAAAAGCCACGATGAAAAAGAAAAAACAAGGTAGAACTTAGTCAAATTAGCTAAGTTTCAATATGTTTTAATTGCAGTATGTTTATTGTTATTTCTCTATTTTAAATATATTTGCTAGGAAGGTCTATAGTGATAATGAAAAAAATTATTTTAGGTATTGGACTTACCTTTGGATTACTTTCCATGAGCTTTCGAGCTAGCTACAATTTAAAAAGAGATAGGAATGTACTCTTAAATAAAAAGAAAGAGAAGTTTTTTTATAAGATATTAAAATATCAAGTTATATTTGGAATAATAGGAGCAATATTTTTATTTACTGCCATGGTCTTATATTGCTAATAAATAAAACATATATATATTCATTAGGGTATAATAGCACACCTCTTTAGAAGTATGTTATATACCCTGATTTTATTGATAAAACTAAGATTAAATAAATCCTAATATGTATACTAAATCATGCCTGCTAATAATAAACTGGCCAATAATATAATTGCATTTGAAATTAAATTTATATTTTTATCTCCAGGAAGCAATTCAGCTAAAAAATAGTTTATTTTAGTTAATACTAAATAAGATATTATAAAAATCATAATAAAAGTAAAAATTCTAACTGACATATTTCATCACCTACCATAAAATTTATTTCAGCTTTCGTAAATTTATAAATAGTGGCAAAATAAAAGATATCAATATTAATATCTTTCAAATAATTCTAATACATTATCGTCTTTCATTTGTACACTACAGTATTTATTATTAATTTTAACTATGTAATAATCCCCTTTGATTTTAAATGTTAAATTCCTTAAATCTTCAGCTGAATTTTCTTTTTCAATATTTTTTGATAGTTTTAAAATTTCTTCTGTCATTATTAATGAACCATTCTTATGGAATTTAATCTTGAAAGAAGGCTCAGATTTATCTACATATTTATCTATTTTCTTTTTATTTATATCAACATTCCAGAGAGGATAAAAATTCCTCACTATATCTCCTACATCCTCTTTATCTTCAAATATCATATTATTACCTTCATAACCTATTACCTCAATCTTATCTACTTCATGTAACCCTTCTAGCAAATCTATCCATTTTTCTATTTTCTTATTTCTAATAATACTTTTGGTAGATATTAAAATACTAATTAACAATATTATAATTAAAACTTTATTTGGTTTATTGTTTTTCATTTTTGACCCCCTTATAATTTAACTCAAAAACAAAATTATATTTTTTAAGTATAACTCATAGTTATATAACTATGAGTTATACTTAATTAAATACATTAAACTTTAATTAAACTTAATATAATTATCTATACCTTTTTTCAACAAACTATAATTATCATTATAATCATGGTCGGCTATTGTATCTTTATGCAAGATTACTATATCTTTATCTCCTACAATAGCTCTATTTTTTTCTGTTTTTCCTGCTCTATAGGGATAACTATTACCTACATTTACAGTTTTATTATAGTGTACATTTGCTACAAATTCTCTTACCATAATATCTTCTACAACACCATATACTCCAGAACCTAGACTAACAAGGGTAAGAACTGCAGCTACTGCACTCATTGGAATTGAAATTAATGCTGCTATTGCGCCTGCTGTTGTCCCTGCATATACAAGCCAATCGTGGTACCTATATATTTCAAAATTCTTACTTTCATATAACTTAGCAGTTAATCCACGCTCTGTTAAGCTTTCTAAATATTTATTTCTATAAGGTTCACCATATTTATCTACCAATCCTCCTCTAATAAGCATAATATCATTATTAGCAATTTCTGCATGATGCTCATCTTTTATCAAGTTAGTGTAATCTTCAGGTATAAATACTTTTTTATTTAATTCTATATGTTCTTCTAATATATTTTCTCTAATTTCTTTAAAATCTGTTACATAATCTTTTTCAATTCTATTATTCAGCATCGTTGAATTAATAATACTAGGGTTAGATTTGTCTTTCATATTAACCTCAACGTCTCCATTAGAATTTCGAGAAATAGACAAGGTAAATTTGTTATTGTCTTCATAATAATAATAGGTATTACCAATTTTACTTATTTCTTTAATAGTTTTTCCATCCTTTTTTACACATTCAATAACTTTCAATTTAGAATTCTCATTAGCAAACACATTTGAATTTGTTACAACTAAAATCGCACAAATTAACAGTAATGATACTATTCTTTTAGTTTCCATTATTATACCTCCTATATAATAAATTAACCTACTCCCAAATAGTGATAACTATAAATTTGACTTGATTTTATCGCCATCCCCCCTCATATTATTGATATTTGAATACAATTAAATTTACTCACTCCTTTCAAATTTCTATCTTAATTAAATATTTTAATTTTCTTTTATCTAATTAATAACTATTTTTTAATCTTCATATTTTATAAAAATAGAACAAAATATAATTTTTCAAGTAAATAAATAAACAAAAATAGCTTCTGTCATAAGTGAATAAACACTTCCGACAGAAGCTCTATATATGCTGTAGAACTTTACTTCAAACTAACCTGTATACGGAGTTAGTCTCTGTTATCAAAGAATCTGTTTCCGACTTAATTATGAATTATTATCATAATTTCACGGTAGCGCATCTGTTCAAGACTTGCACCTGATTCCAGAAAGATAACAATATATGTTATCTTGTTAAATATAATGTATTTTAACTTTCTTTGATTTCAAGTTCAATTATCAAAATACAATATAAAAAAATATTTCTTCCTTAATTTTATAAAATAATATCCACATGAATAAATGATATCATACCTTAATCTAGAAATCAAACCAAATAATTCATTTTACTATATAACTTTTGATTTTACTTAGACTTTAATACATGCCATGACATAGCAAATGCAAATATATTCCTGCCTTCTTTTTGAAAGCAGGAATATATTTATACTTACTCATTTCCCTATTTATCTTGATGAGTATTCTTAGCTAATTTAAAATGCTTTTTGCTTAGTAAAAGTAATCCTACCAATAATATAGCTATACCTACATATTTAACTTTATCACTTGTTCCAGTAGCTGGTAATTTTCTCTTTCCTTTATTGTTTATATTTTTATCCCTATCATTTATGTCTATTACTTTGCCATTGCTTCCTCCTGTTTTGTCACCATCTGGATCAATCTTTGGAGGTTTGTTATTATCATCCTTTGTATCTTTATTGTCATTATCTGGAGCTATATCTTCATCTAATTCATTTTTAGTTTCATCTAATATACCTTTTAATCTTATTACCTCAGAATCTTTTCTAAGTTCTTCTGACATATTGTTATATGCATTTTCTGCTTCCTTTACAGCCTTAATATTTTCTTTTGTTGCTGGCTTGGAAATTTCTCCAATATCCTCTACTAAGTTCTTAAAGTTTTCAATCTCTAATTCTTTAATCTTTTTTTCTACTGCTTCAAGTTTTTTCACATCTACTAATTTCTTTTGATCATCTGTTAAAGCTTCATAAGCTTTTCTTGTAGCTTTGACAGCCTCTTTATTTTCATTTGTAAATTTATCTAGTTTTAAGCTTTCTATCTGTTTCGTTACTTTGTCAGCTGCTTTTTTGTTTTTCTCTTTTTCTTTATCTTTTTCTATAGCCTCTAGTTCAACTATTTTATCTTCTACTTTAATAAGCTTATCAACATTAGATACTAGTTTTCTTTGTTCTGCTGTCAATTCATCATAAGCTTTTCTTACTTCTTCTACTTTTCCTTTATCATTTAGCGTTAATTTATCTATTTTTGGAAGTTTAGATATCATATTTTCTACTTCTTTTATAATTTTTTCATCTGCTTTTTTCATTGAAGTATCTAATAATTTAACACATTCTTCAAGTTCTTCATCTGAAACTACTACTCTTTGAACAGCTTTATAGGAATAGTCATAGGCCTTTTTAAAATCTGGATCTTTTAATAACTCTCCTTTATCTGGTCTTCCATTTATCTCGGCAATTTTTTTAGTTAGTGTAGTTTTATCTCCAACAGGAAGTGGTGGTGTTCCTTCTGGAAAATCTTGACCTAAATCAGCACCATATCCCCAAAGAGTAAAATGAACTCTAAATACATCTCCATCTTTAGGAGTATAAGCATTCATCCCTACATTTGGAAGTACATTGTTTATAGAATACATCCATCCAGACATAGAACTATAATCAAATTCACCTAATTGGCCTGGCTCATTTAATTCACCATGGAATGATTGTCCATTAGTTGGATTCTCTTCTATCATACTTAACAATTCTTCTGGAATATTTACTTCTCCTTCATCTGCTCCTTTTATAGCTTCTACATAATCATACTTTCCAACTACATTTTCTTTTTCAAGAATACGGTCAAGTATATCTCTACAATTTTCTCCCTTATAGATTAGTACTTCCATAGGTTCCGTAAAATATCCTAATCCTAAGGTAAATCTTTCTAATGCAAATGTAATAGTACCAACATACTCATCATCTTCTGATTCTAATTCTTTAATAGTTCTTTCAGCTTCTTCTAAAATATCTAGATTTTCAGCTCCTACTTTTTCTTTTTGTTTGCTATCTAATACATCATAGGACTTTCTTGTAGCTTCTACTGCTGGTTTATCTTCTAATGTTATAGACTTTGGCAATGCTTTTATTGCATTTATAACTGATTCTACTTCTTTATCATAAGAATTCTCATTTATTTTTTCTATTGCTTTATCTAAAATAGCTTTAGCTGTAATAACTCCTGAATTTTTTTTAAGTTCTTCGGACATATTATTATATGCATTTTCTGCTTTTTCTACATCTTTAATATTTTCTTCTGTAGGTGGACTTGAAATATCTCCAATGACTTCTACTAAAGATTTAAAATTCTTAATCTCTAATTCATTCATTTTCTTTTCTGATTCTTCAAGTTTTGCAATGTCTACTAGTTTCTTCTGCTCTTCTGTTAATAATTTATAAGCTTTTCTTGCCTTAATAACAGCTTCTTTGTTTTCATTTGTAAACTTATCTAATTTCAATTCATCAACTAATTTATTTACTCTATCTGCAGCTTCTTTATCTGGATTTTCTATTACTTTTTGTTCTATATCTTCTAAATGTTTTATTGTAGATTCCCTCATAGAATCACGTTGACGGTCTGTTAATTTACTTCCTGGTCCATTATAAGCATCTCTTGCAGCTAATACTTCTTCAGGAGTACTATTTTCCATTAAGGATAATATTTGATTGTTTACTGTTACTGTTGAAGTTTTAAGCCCTAATGTATCTTCTAAATCTCTGCAATCAAATATATGGGTTCGTCCTTCATATGCTCTTACGACTGAATCAAATCCTCTAATTATTTGTCCTATTTCATAGGTACCATTAAAAGTTTTTTCATCAAAATTAAAATATTGTCCTTTAAGATAAGATTCTACTATAGTATTTCCATTTTTTATAAATGCAGAATCAAAAGGATCGAGTCCTGCCATACTTATATTCATAAATACTTGAGCATTTGTCCAGGGGTTATAAAAGTCTCCTGCAAAACCTCCCCAAAAAGTTCCTTCAGCAGTCTGATGCTCTGAAAAGGCCTTTTTCATAAGTTGTACTGCCTCTGTTACATCTTCATATCCTTCTTTTTCATTAAATGGTAAGCAAGGTTGATATGCCATAACAACCATATCAGCTGCACTTCCGCCATTTTTTTCTTTTAAAGTCTTTGCTTGGTCATGTATCATTTTCTCATCTTTTTCTTTTATTTTTTTACTCATTTCTTTATCCTTAGGATAGAAATCAGTATAATAATCTTGAGAATGACGAGCATAGTAACTATATTGAGATGAGAAAAACCCTGACATTTGTCTACCAGGCTTTGTTAATGAACCTAATAGATCCCAATCTTCAATATCACGAATGTCATACCCAGTAGCTGAAACAGCTAATGCGAGTTTACTAATTGAATCTGCATGAATATCGTCTACATTAATACCATCTTCCTTTAACTTAGCCATAAACTTTTGTACTTCTTCAAACCAATCATCATAAAATTCTGGATTTTCTTCTGGAATATAGCCCATACGTGCAGCTGAAAATACGAACCAATCATGATCATTTAATATTATATTATTTCCCCACTGATCTTTTTTTCTATCATAACTCATCTCAGGTATGTCTTTGATTAAAAAACCATGTCTCTTTTGAATTGTATTTACTACATAACCTTCTAGTTCCTTTAATTTTTCTATTTTTTCATCTTTTTCTTCTTTAGTTAAAGTATTCTTTCCATTGTATTCAAATTTTGCATATACTGGCAATATCTTGCCTATCTTAAATAAATATTCTTGATTTGCATCATACTCAAGATCCAATGATTCATATTCTACATTTACTTTGACTTTATCACCATGTATTGGATCAAAAGAAGGATTTTTGGATGGATTAACTTTCCAATTTAATTTTATATCGTACTTATCTATTAATTTTTCTGTTTCGGATGTTAAATTAGCAAAATTTACATCTTTTATCTTAGTTTTTAAATTTTCTTTTATATCCAGTTTTTCATCATAAATTTTATCCTCCGCTATCCCTTGAATATCTAAGTATATCGTTCTTTTTTTATCTAGCTTTTTAGCGTCTAAATAAGGATAACCATCATTTATATTAGAATCTATACTCCAACAATATTCAAAATCAAAATTATGTTTTTCAGCAGTAAAAGTTTCTTTCTTTTTCATTTCCTCCGTTGTATACTTTGTACCACCACGATTTCCTAGTGTATAGAAGCCACAGATCTCCTTGTCATAAGCACAACTCTCACCACTTTCAGATTCATAGGCACTACAGGTTATCCTAATTGGATGATATATTTTCCTATATTCTCTTACACTATCAGTACTATATCCTTTAAAAGTTCCTGCAAAATAAGATCTAATTATCCTCTTTCCACCATCATAAGCTAATCCTCCAATTTCAGGAGGTATAGAACCCATATCTTCAGTATATTGATTATCAAAATTTACACGACTATAACAATCTCTCATATTTCCATAGTATGACTCGCTACCATCATGTTTTTTTATAGATACCTTAGATTCTCCTATTAAACCACCAATATGTATATTTGCTAGCTTATTTACAATACTGCCTGATGATGAACATCTACTAACCTCACCAGCACAAGAACTTGCTAACATACCATATCCTGTGTCTTTCTTAAAAATACTATTAGAATCATTCCAAACATCAAATAAAATAGCATCTGCATCATCCAATAGTACATCTCCATGAATATTAAAGTTTCTCAATACTGCATTTGGACCTGCTACACAGAAAAAACCTGACACTTTATCATTATAATTCTTAATAGTATGTCCATTTCCATCAAATATACCATTAAAAATCCCTACTACTTCTTCTCCATATTCATTAAGTCTTGTTTTAAAAGAATTTAAAGAAGTTTTAGATTGAGCAATATCTATATCATTCATTAGTTCTACAGTCAATCCAGTATAATCAATTCCTTTATCAATATCTGCTCTGAAAGTATTGATATCTTCAACAGTCTTTATAGTATATATGCCTTTTGCATTTTTAGACAGTGATGGTTCTTCATCGGATAGGTCTATAGTTACAGTAGCTGCATGAACCGCCCCTATTGGAAATATAATCGGCAATAATAAAGTTACTAACAACAATACAGAAAGTAGCTTTTTATAACTTCTTACATTATTCATACTAATTCTCCTCACCTTTAATATAAAAAATTAATAGAATTGAAGAGAGAAACTTCTCTCTTCAATTCTTAAGAATCTAATAACTAATTATTTTTACTTCCTAAAGAGAGTCTGCGATTTCATCTACATCAGCTTGAGTATATCCTTCAGTTGTTAAATCTCTCAAAACTTCCATTGCATCAAGGTATTCAGCACTATTTTTGTTCTCATGATCTGCCATCTTCCTAATTAAATGAGACTTGTCCACTCTAGTACTGAAAAAAGGTGGTGTTGGTTCCGTATTCCAATTATAATATCCCCATTCATTTAATGTGCCATCTGGCAGATATCCTTCTAAACCTAGATCACATCCTACAGCCATGGAGTATTCCCAACGTATTACTGCATTATCAGGTAAATCAGATAATTTAGTATCACCTGTATAATAAATACCATTATCATCAACCATTGTATTATTTACAGTAAACATCCATCCTGAAATACCATCATATTCTTTTTCTGCTAACCATCCTTCTTCATTTACAATAGGTTGGTTTGGAATATCTGTTCTAAATACAATACCCTTTGTTAATTCTGACAATATTTCTTTAAATGGATACTGAAAATCAGGCGTATCATCTTTAAACGCTTCAATGTAAGTTCCGTATTGAGTACCTCTAATTCTAACATTGTAAACCCCTACTGCTTCTTTAGTAGCATCTGCAATTGTTTTATTTTCATCTAATACTACCTTTACTGGCTCTTGAATAAGATCTTGTCCAGTAATGTTTTTTTCTACATCTACATATACTGTCTTTGTAGCACTTTCATTTGCTGCAAAATTTGGAACTGCAAATGCAAAAATCATAATCAAACTGCACAATAAAGCAAATACTTTTTTTCCACTTCTTTTGATCTTCATAACTTCTCCTCCCTTTTATTATTGTTTTTTGTCAATCCTAACCAAAATAAGTTCTCCCCTGTTTTGGTTTTGATGTCATCCACCCTACTATGCTTGTCCTCACCCCTCCCAATATATAAGATTATCTCAACTGGACATTAGACCTTTTTTTAAATTCTTCTTGCCCAGTTTTGATCAATTTTATATTCCCCTAAATTTTCTTTAAAACATTGCATATACTTTAGAGAATTTTGAAGTGTTTTATAATCTGTATATGTAGCTGAGATAAAAATACGTTTTTGAAAGTTATTTAGTGCTCCGAAATTAACTTGATTTTTTGAAGGATTAAAAGAATCAAATAAAACTTTGCTTATTTTTATAGGGGACTTCATATCTAAAAGTTTTCTAGTTACATCTTGATATATTTTGTAACTAAGATAAGTTATAATCTTGTCATTTAATTTAACCTCAAATATATATATCTTTTCAATAAGATCCATCATATCAGAAACTATTCTAATCTTATACTCAGGATATAATTCTTCTAACTTTTCTATTTTTTTATCATAATTTTTATCTTCCATATTTAAAAATATAATATATTTTTTCTTCATATCCTCATAAACTATAGAATATGGGTTTCTAAACAAAGCTCCACAGTTTGCACATTTAAAATCAAATATACTTCCATTTAAAACTTTTGGTTTCATTTCTAAGTTTAAATTGATGTTTAATATGTCATACGCTTTTGTCTTAAAAACTTTCTGACATCTTGGACAAACTCTTTCTATTATTTTAGTAGTTGTTTTCATATAACCTCCTTTTTCAGCAAAATATAAATAAACAAAAAAGCTTCCGTCATAAGTGAATAAACACTTTAGACAGAAGCTCTATATATGCTGTAGAACTTTACTTGAAACTATACCTTATATGCGAGGTTAGTTTTCTGTTTCAAAGAATCTGTATCCGACTTGATTATATCATAACCTTACGGTAGCGCATCTGTTCAGGATTTACGCCTGATTCCAGAAAGATAACAATATATATTATCCTGCTGAATATAATACTTCAGCTTTCTTTGATCTCAAGTTAAATTGTAGATTTTTCCCTTATTTAATATGCAAAACTAACTAATTACATATACGATACCATATTCTTATTTAAAAGTCAAACTTCCTGAAATAAAATAAGATAGATAGGCTTTTTCTAAACTATTACAAATCCACCACTTGGATTGATTATCTGGCCTGTTATTAGTTTAGTTTCTTCTGTTGATAAAATATATATTACATCTGCAATTTCTTCTGGTTTTGCAATTACTTCAAGGGGAGTTTCATCTCTAATTATTTCTCGAATTTCTTCACTAACTCCTCCAATCATATCTGTATCTACTGCCCCAGGTGCAATAGCATTAACTAATATATTAGAAGGCCCTAGTTCTTTGGCTAAAGCTTTAGTAAAACTTATAATTGCCCCCTTTGTAGCTGAATAATGAACTTCACAAGAAGCTCCAACTAGTCCCCAAATTGATGCAATATTAATAATTCTTCCTGACTTTTCACTAATCATTTTAGGAAGAACACATTGGCAACAATTAAACATTCCATTGACGTTTACATCAAAGATTCTTCTCCATTGTTCTTCTGTAATATCAGTAAATAAAGTCATATCAGCTATACCTGCATTGTTAACTAAAACATCAACCTTCCCAAATTTTTCATAGCCTTTTTCACACATTTCTTCAACTTGTTTTCTATTAGAAACATCAGCCTGTATTGCAATAGCATTAGCACCACTAGAAAGCAAATCCTCTAATAATGAAAATGCCTTATCTTTATTTTTATAATAATTAATAATTACATTATAACCTTCTTTAGCAAACTTTTTTGCTGTAGCTCTTCCAATTCCTCTAGAAGATCCTGTGATTAATACTGTTTTCTTCATATTCTATATCTCCTTACAATTTAAGTTTCTTTTATATTATATCAAATATTTAGTATATAAAATCCCAGAATTTCATCTTTATACGTTGGAAAATATTTTTTGATTCTATAAGGTCATAAAGTATTTGATTTTTAAACCTTTTCATATATTCATATTGCTCTTCTGATATTTCATGATTGCTAAATATCGCCTCTTGATTAATACTTATTGCTTTTTTAAATATTTTTACATATTTTTTAGAGTAATTTTCTTCTATATCTTCTATATAATCATAGGTTGATCCACCTTTTTTAGGAAGTCCATCATAATGCATTAGAAACATGGAATATGCAAAAAGTCTAGAAATAGCTAATTTATAATTTGAGTCTTCAAAACTTTCTTCCATTTCTTTAAGTTTTCTTCTATTTTTAACTACATATATAATATAAATTAAAATAGTTATTAACAATAATAAACTAATTCCAATACCGAGCTTTTCTAATGTAGTTAATGTTCTTTTATCATCTTCCTTAGATTTAGTATGTGGTTTTTGTTCATCATCTATAATCTGTTGTTTCCCTTGAGTTGAATCACTAGGTGAATTATTATTCTTATTTTTTTCCAAACTTCCCCCACCTGGATATTGGGAAGTATCTACAGTTTCCATCACATTATAATAAGGTGGTGTTACTTCTATAGGTATCCAACCTATTTCATCAATATATATTTCTGTCCAAGCATGGGCATTAGTTCCATTGATATTTATAGGCTTATATTCTGAAATATTCTTTACATCCTTTGGTGTAATAAGATAACCTTCTACATATCGTGAAGGAATACCAAAATATCTAAACATTGTTGTTGCAGCTGTTGCATAGTGGGTTGCATACCCTTCTTTACTTTCTTCTAGAAAATATTTTAGAAAATCTCTATCCTTTGGCACTGGTTCTGGATCTACGGTATATTTTATATTTTGATTTAAATATTTTTTTATAATTTCTATTGCTTTTTCATATGGAATATGTCCATCTTCAGTTTTAGGAACTTTACCTAATTGATTTTCAAATAAAGACTCTATGTCCTTTGGAATTCTTGTATAGTTTTTATAGACAAATTCATTATAATGACTTTCATTTTTAAGATACTCTTTTATTTTTGGTTCATCTTTCATTCCATATAAATTGCTTGCTAATAAAGGATACTTTTTTACTAAATTTGTATTTGATTTATATTTATATTTTCTTTTCCCTTTGAAAGAAGTTGACATTAGTTTACTATCATTGAATATTTTTATATCCTTAGAATTATCCAATTCAGTATCTAATTCATAAGGTACATAAAGATATTTACTATTTGCATTTATATTATTAACAGATATATCTATCTTTTCATTTTTATCTTTTGAATCTTTCATTAAATCACTTATTGAACTCAATTGGTTTAAACTATTAAATTGATACTTATGAAGCCAATAAAAAAGTTCATAGGAATTATAATATATACTACTGTCTAAATCTGTCCATCCTTCTTTAGTATATTCAGAACCAGTATATCCCTTTAAATAAAGAGAGGTAGGTTTGTCCATAGTTACCTCTAAAGCTTTTGAATTTAATAATTCTAATTTGCCTAATTTTCTAAAGTTTCCTTGAGTAAATGTATTAGTTTTGTTCTTTTCATATCTAAAATCTTGTACCTTGTCTTCTACGTTATTTTTTATATTAGCTACAATAGAGTTTTTTGAATAGTTTGAAGCTGGTTTCACCGCTATAAGCACAAGTGAAAATACTAGGAACAATAAAAATATCATAAAAGCTACATATAATATCATACTATTCTTACTTTTACCAAGTATTTTATTGTTCTCAGAAACCCCTATAAAAGAATAATTAGTTAATAAAACAACAGCAAAAAATAATATTAAATTATATATAAAATTAGGCATTATTCCTGTAAATACTTCTACTATGAATAATGGTAAAACAACAACCCACAAAAGTAAACTACTATTATTTTTCACAGTTAAAGCACAAATAAAGGCTATAATTAAAGATAAAAAGCTCCAAAAATATATTATAGCAATTTGATATGTTTCAGAACTGATACTTATATCGTACTGATTCATAACAAAACCTGTATGTGTACCTACAACATTTCCGATTTGATTCATTGTTAAAAACAGGCCATTTTTAACATATTCTCCTTGAAAAACTAAAAGTCCTATTGATACCAATATTAAAATGGCTAAAAACCTTGAAAATATCTTTAAATTATCAAGAAAATAATTTATTATAAAAATAAAAACCAAACCCGAAACTATAGCTACATAGGATACACTCTCTATATTAAACATGGATATTAAACTTAATACAATACCTATATATAGAGATCCTGAAATAAAAATATTTCCTATAGCCTGTAGTATTCTCCCTTCTTTATTGTTTTCTGTATCTTTAAATGAGATTTGTATTTCATTTCCTGCAGATATATTTTGAAAATTCTTCTCCATTGTTTGACACCCCTTATATCATAAGTTGGCGTAAATCTTCTTCTATATTTTCTGGAGTAAATTTAACTCCATAAGCATTTGACAATTTTTTTTCTTCTTCTGATGCCTCTTCGCATTGTAAAACAGTAATCTTATGTTCATTGGCTAATTCTTCTACAATTTCTTCAAAGCCTTGGGAAGTAATATAGAGAATATGTGAAAAAGTCTTATATTCTACCATATTTAAATAATATTCTATAGCTGAGTATGGATTTTCCCTTTTTTCTATCTCCAAAAATCCTCTCATCATAATAGATAAATCGTCCATTGAATTAACTTCATCTATTATAAATCTATTAGTTTTATGGTCGAAAAACCCTATAGAATGTGTATAATTATTTTCTAATAAAGATTTTGAAATAGATATAAAAGCCTCCATCATTGCATCAGATACTTTTGGTGATTCCTTCCCCTTTCCAATAAATGTAGATGTTTCTAATACTATTAGTATGGAGTTGTCTATAGTCACACTAAGTTCTTTTACAATCAAATCATCAAATTTACTTGTTAACTTCCAATGAATATTTTTTAGACTATCTCCAGGCATATACTCTTTTATTCCAAAAACTTCACTGCTATCAATACCTTTTTGTCCAGTAGAATATATTGGACTTTCTATATTCTCAATTTGACTTTCAAAAAGATTTATATCAATATAGAATGTATTTGGCAATACAAGCATATGAGTAGATATACTAGGACAAATTGTATTAGTAAATATTCCAAAATAATCATAATACATTACTTTGTCCAATTTAATTTCTATATCTCCACAAAATCTACTCTTTATATCCCAATAAACACACTCACTAGATTTTCCTTTAACAGATAAATATATATCTTGTTTTTCCTCTTGCCCTGTTAAAAAGTTTTTTAAAGATAATGTACATTTTATTTTTGATATAGGTAAAAAATTAGCATTCTTTACTTCTAAATAACAACTGCCTAAAATATTTTTATCAATTGTATCTGGTGTATTCAAAATAAATTCCATCTTATTCTTAATAAGCTTTGTACTAATCCCCAGAAATAGAAATATACCTAGAGATATACTAAATAAAAATAATGCAAAATAAGAATCAGAAAAAATATATATAAATAATACTAGAATAGACCAGATTAAACTTTGAATTCTTGATTTTAACATATTTACCTCCTATGACCACTAGTTATTTCAACAAGGAAAAGGATAGAAATAATTATTTAATGACTAGTCTCAGTTTTAATATCTGGAGTTATTGTTTCTTCTAAAATTTGTTTTAGTATATCTTCTGAAGTATTGTTTGCTATTTTAGACTTATGGTCAAGTATAATTCTATGGCTACAAGTATCTATAAAAACATATATTATATCTTCTGGTACTACATAGTCTCTGCCTGAGATATAAGCATTAGCTTTTGCTATTTTACTTATAGTTAAAGCTCCTCTTGGACTTACTCCTTGCAATATAAGAGGATGTTCTCTAGTTGTTTCTGTTAAATAAGTAATATATTCTAATATATCATCTGACACATAAATTCTATTAACTTCCTCTTGCATTTCAATAAGCTCTTCTTTTGTAATTACTTGTGAAACATTATTAAGGGGTTGTTCAACTTGACGATCTCTTAATATTTCTACTTGGCTTTTAAAGTCTGGATAACCTATATTTAATTTCACCATAAAACGGTCTAATTGGGATTGAGGTAAAAGTTGTGTTCCATAGGATCCTATAGGATTTTGTGTGGAAATAACAGTAAAAGGATTTGGAACAGCATAAGTAGTACTATCAACAGTAACATTGCCCTCTTCCATGACTTCTAATAATGCAGCCTGTGTCCTACTAGAGGTACGATTGATTTCATCTGCCAAAAGAAGATTGCACATAACAGCACCTGGCTTATATATAAACTTTTCCTTTCCCTTATCATATATTGTAAATCCTACAATATCTGAAGCCACAACATCTGGAGTAAACTGAATCCTGTTAAAATCCAATCTCATAACCTTGCTAAAGGCAAGAGCAAGAGTTGTCTTTCCTACTCCAGGTATATCTTCAAGCAAAATATGGCCCTTTGCTAATATAGCCATAAATACTTTTTTAACAATTTCATCCTTACCAATAATAACTTTTTTTACTTCATCTATAACATTTTGAGATTTATTCACCATTCAAAATTCCTCCTTCAAAAGTTTATATACTGAGTTTTCTTTTTTCTTAAATTCCATACTTAATTTTTATTCTCTCTAGTTTTTCACCGAAAGGCTTTAATGCAAGCATCAAAAAAACCACATTTGAAATTGCATAAATTGCCATAAAAGGAAAAGAAGTGGCTACTGCTGCCATATAGCGTTTCATATTGTAAATACCATCTATAGAAAGGGTAGTCCATATGTCCATTATTAAAGAGAATATTATTCCTGAGAAAATTCCATATATGGACAAAACCACTCTATTTTTCAACAACAATTTTTGCATAAATGGTAGCCCAGCTATAAAACCTATCATCCCCCATGAAAACATTTGGCAAGGAGTCCAAGGACCTTGTCCAAAATAAATATTAGAGATAATTGCAGACATTGAACCTGTTAAAAATCCTGCCTCGGCTCCCAAATAAATAGCTGTAATAATCACTATAGCTGCAACAGGTTTAAACCCCTGAAGAGCAGTAAAAGCAACACGTCCTGCTACTGAGATAGCTATCATTACAGCTATAATAACTATTCTTCTTGTGCTAGTCTCTCCTTTTTCAAATGTAAGAAAAATAGGAATACACGATAAAATTGCAATAATCATAGAAATAAGATTATATTTTCTATCTTTAAATATAATGACTCCTAAAGCAATACATAAAGGAATTAGTATAATTATAATGATATTTTTAATTTTTTTGTCGTTCATAGTCTTTTTTCACTCCATTTAACTTGCATATTTCAATAACATCTTCACAAGTTATAGCATTATTATACATATGTCTAGATATACGATTTGCAGCAGTTGTATAAAAACTATTATTAGAAAAAAATTCAACTGGTCTATCTGTTGAAATAATTTCCCCATCAAAAAATAA
This sequence comes from Anaerosalibacter massiliensis, assembly GCF_024623155.1. NCBI lineage: Bacteria > Bacillati > Bacillota > Tissierellia > Tissierellales > Sporanaerobacteraceae > Anaerosalibacter > Anaerosalibacter massiliensis. The sequence goes on along the minus strand of NZ_JANJZL010000004.1, from coordinate 54,267 downwards.
ACCACAACTATCTGAAGCTACAGCAGCAAACTCAACATCATGAGTTACCATGATAATAGTTACTCCCTGCTTTTTTAAATCTAGTAAAATATCATATAAAACCTTTTTAGAAAACGCATCTATCCCTTTTGTTGGTTCATCTAAAAGAAGAATTTTAGGTTTCAATAAAAGTATTTTCCCAAGAGCTACTTTTTGTTGTTCTCCGCCACTTAAATCATAGGGATGCTTATCTAGTAATTCTTTAATAGAAAGCATTTCTACAATTTCCTTTGTATAGGTATTTATCTCTTCTTTTGTATATCCCATGACTTTTCCTATCTCTTTATAATCTTCTTTAACGGTTGATTTCAAAAAAACTGTTTGTGGATTTTGAGGTAACACGGCAATATTGTGCTTGTATAATTCCTTGCCTTTATATTTATTTATTTTTTTCCCTCTTATTAATATCTTGCCCCTATATGGTTTATTTTGACCAGATATAATATTTAAAAAAGTAGTCTTTCCAGACCCATTTCCGCCCAAAATACTAACTATCTCTTCTTTCTTTACATGAAAATTTAATCCAGTCAATACATCTGGTAAATCTCTTTCATAGCGAAACCAAATATTTTTTAACTCAATTATATTTTCTTCTTCATTTTTATAATTTGTTGAAAACCTATCTAAAGTAACAACTTTGTTTTCATAATTATTCGATAAAAACTCTCTACCTTCACGTACTGTGAGAGGACTTTGTCCCTTAGTATCTAATCCATTAAATATGCGAATAGCACTAGGAAGTGCTGAAAGCATTTTATGGTTTTCATCTATTTCTTTTAATTCCTGTCCTATATATTGAGGTTTGTCATATAAAATAATATTTCCTTTTTCCATTATCATTACTTTATCTGAAATAGGTATAACTTCTTCTAATCGATGTTCTACCAATATAATAGTAAGACCTAAATCCCTATTTAACTTTTCTAAAGTACTTATAAAGTCAGATGCTGCTATAGGATCTAGTTGTGAAGTTGGTTCATCTAAAATAAGGACCTCTGGTTGCATCACCATAATTGAAGCCAAGTTCAAAAGTTGCTTTTGACCACCTGAAAGCTCTGTAGTCTTTTTTCTGAACCATTGATGAATACCAAAAAAATTAGCCATTTCTCCTACTCTTCTACGAATAACTGGTGTAGGAATACCCAAATTTTCTAATCCAAAAGCTAATTCATGCCATACCTTATCCGTTACTATCTGGTTTTCTGGATTTTGCATTACAAAACCTATATCACTAGCTGCTATTCTAGCATCTAATTCTTCTAGTCTTTTATCTTTATAATAAATATTGCCATCCTTATCTCCATAAGGAGCAAGCTCTCTTTTTAATAGTTTTAGAAGAGTAGTTTTACCTGAACCTGATTCACCACAAATTGCTACAAACTCTCCTTGTTCAATGGAAAAGGATATGTCTTCTAAAGCCTTTATTTTTTGTTCCGGATATGTAAAGTTTAAATTTTCGACCTTAATAATTTCCAATGTATATTCTCCTTTACTTCTATAATAAAAGGCAAAATCATTAGTATAAAAATAAATATATATTCTAATATTCCAACCCTAGATAACTTCAATATTGAAATAGCTGGATAATAATAAAATTCAAATATATTAAAAGCAAAACCTAAAACTACAATTACTGAGATTAAAATAATAGCAATTAATATTGTCATATCTCTTTTATCAAACTTAAATAAGGAAAAATTAGTCCGTCCTTTTAAACCATATCCTCTTGATTTCATCGAATCTGCTTGATTTATAGCATTTTCTAAGGACCAAGTTAACACACTATTTAAAACCCTTATACCACTTAAAACTCTATCTGTTATACTGTCACTAGAATATAATCCAAGGGTTTTCTGGACTTGGTTTACCTTTTTAATCTGCTCCTTAAACATAGGTATAAATCTCAAAGCCATGGAAAGAACTAAAGACAATTTAGGAATCGCCCTTCCAAATAGATAAACAAATTTATCTGAAGTCATTACTTGACTATAGGACTTGCTCCAAAAAATCACTGCGATTAGCATAGTACCAATAGCAATCCCATAAATAATAGCCTCTACGGTTACTGGTTTATCGTTAAGGAAAAAAAGCACTGTCTCACCATTATGACTGAATATAGGATTTGTAATAGCTATCAATATAAAAACCAAAAAATAATATATAATATCTTTCAATATAGCTCTTGGTGAATTCATCATAGAAAAAAATAATATACTTCCAACTAATGAACAACCTAAAATCACTGGATTCATTGTAAACATACTTATAAATATAACTAACAAGTAATATAAGAACAAAATAGTTGGATGGAAGGAAGAAAAACTTTTCATTTTTATCACCTTATCTTATTTTTAAATTTTATTTAAATGAATGTCCTAAATCTCGTCCTAAATTGCAAGTATAGTTGAATTCAATAACATCTCCATCTTTCAATTTATATTTATTTACTCCATAATCAGGAAATTTGCCATTTACAGAATACATCCATCCACTTAGAGGTCCACAGGAAAATTCATATAAAAAATTGATTCCTTTTATATAAACACTATCATAGGAGTTTTTATCTGCTCCTTGAAATTCCATTTGAATCCTATTATGGCGAACAGCTCTATCTAAAATATCAAAAACTGTATCTCCTGAACGCAACACATATTCTGTTTTCTTTAAAATAACACCATCCTTTGGAACATATTTCTCAGACTTTAACTCTGGCGACAATTTATCCCAGTTATCTAAAATTGTATCACAGCGAATACTTATAGTAACTGTTTCTGAATCTTCCGTTATATCATCAATATGGGTTAAATAATACTCATCAACAGATTGAATCTTAGTACCTGACACTAATATAGATATGAGCAGGATTATAAAAGCAAGTACTAATAAATCTTTTTTCACTTCTACTCCTCCTCATCACTAAATTCCTCATCATCAAATAATGACATTTTCTGTTTCATTCTTTCTTTTTTACGCTTTTTCATTCTACTCCCCACAACAAATGCAAGAATACCAACTACTATAATTATAACTATAGCTATAATACGAGCACGAATTAAATTGTCTATTTGAGTTTTAGATTTAATTACATCTTCATAGCGAAGTACTTTCTTCTTGTCATAACTACTTAGTTTGTTAAATCTTGACACTATTTCATCTACATTTTTCTTATCTTTTATAGATAAATCATTAAATGGATATAGCTTGTCTAGTATTTCATCATTTAAAGATTCTATTTCTGCTTTTATTTTTTCAATTTCCCTCTTTTTATCATTTAACTCATCTAATAAATGAATATACTCATCTTTATTTGTAGCTTTTTCTAGTTTTTTAATTAGTTTAACTACTTCCACATAATGTTCTGTTGTTAATTTATCAGGTAAATTTTCAACTTTCTTAACATCTTCCTTAGTAAATAAAGCACTGGAAGAAAATTCTTCACTTTCATCAAATATAGGAGTTATGGTACCATTACCATTTTTATTTACTCCTATATTAGCAGCTATAGGCTCAGAAGTATTCTCTATACCAAGAGATTTCATAGTATCTGACAATTTATAATAATTATATACATAGGATCTTTCTGAAATAGGTATCTTCAAATACTCCGAAAAAACTTCTTTAACCTTTTCTACATCCCCTTCCGACAAATTGTCTATAGATTTTTTAACAGAATTAACCTGAGATTTTGTCTTTTCATCCATTTCATCACGAAAATCATAAAGACTTCTAAACCCATTATTATACCTACATAATGACGCAAAAGAATACAATACCTGTTCACTTGCCATAGAATTTGATTCATCTGGTTTAGATGAAGGGTTTTCTGAATCATAAGTTTTTGAATGTAAGAAACCTCCATCTTCCATCTTATATTTCATTATTCCATCTAATAAAGTATTTCCATTTTTAATAAACCTCTTATCATTAATAGGATCTACTCCAAGGGTAGAAAGAGTAACTAAAACTTGTGCTGTACTTTCAGAGTTTTCTGCACCCCAACTTTCAAAATCTCCATCATCTAGTTGAAATTTTGACAAAGTCTCCAAAGCCTCATCTACTACTTGACGAACAGTTTTACTTACCTTCTTTTTAGTTGCTTTTTGCGTATATGTGTAAACTTGTTCACTGTTATAATAAGGTGCTAAAGCTTGTATTGCCATAGCTGTTATATCTGTATCAGATTCACCACCCTCAAGAGAAAAACCTCCATCAGATAATTGTTTTTTTATGATCTCTTCAATGATTTCATCTCGAGTATAACTTGAATCTTCTGGAACAACATACCTCATACTATCAAGAGTAATAAGTCCCCAAATCCATCCATTGATACCCTGAACCCCTAAAGATTTAGTTTTCTTTCTATTATAAGTCCCATCTGCAATAAGATTTATAGGCTTCCCTTTTTTATCTTTCCCTATATTTGTAGGATCACCACCCATAGATAAAATAGCCAAAGAAATTCTATGAAGTTCAGTAGCCTTGGTATCACTTAATTTATCATCTTCAAAATATCTGTGACTAATTCTATCTAAAATCACAGCTAAATACGCATCATAATCATCTGGATAACCAATTCTTCCAATGCCAATAGGATACCAATCCCCCGCACTATCTCCAGCATTTTCTAAAAACTTATTATTTAATAAATATTCTTCTTTGTTCACACCTATATCCGACTTTTTCCAATTTATTATTCCCTCAATGACCTCTAAAAGCTCTTCTGTATTGTAATCTCTGGACCTTTCTTCTCCATAGGATACAGAAGTGAATACATTTATTAAAATTAGAACTGATAGTAATCCAGAAATAAATCTATATCTTATTTTAAATATATTATTTTTCATATTTAACTACCTCTCTATATTTCAATTACCATTCTTTATGCCAGTTTTGTCCTTGACCACCTAAACCACCAGCTCCTCCAATATCTCTTCCAAAAAATAAAGTGTACCTAATTCTTATTACATCTCCATCTATTAAATATTGATCCGCAAATCCATAGTTTGGATAATGTCCATTGACACTATACATCCAACCAGAGCCATTTGAAAAATCAAATTCTCCTAAACTATCAGTATTATAAATCTCAGGTCCAAAACGATCTGCTTCCTCTGCTACAAGTTCAGCTAAGTCCTCTGGTATAACAGGATTAGTCACTAACCCAGGCTTTATAAGATGAGCTAAATAGAAAGAATCACTAATCCTACCTTGATGCTCATAATTAAAGCCCCTTTCTTTTAAGAAATTATCTAATAAAACAGAAGCATCTTCTCCTTCCCGTATTTCAACTTTTGTAGGTGGTATAATATATCCTAACCCTATAGTTGTAGCTTCGATACTTATAGTTGCATGACCTGTTACCTCTCCTTTTTCCTTTACAATTCCTTTAATGCTCCTAAATGTTGATTTAGTTCTATTTCCCTCGGAATCACGTGCAATAATATCAACTCTATTAGCACCATTTCTTATTGGAAGATTATAACTGGTCTGACCTCCATCAGTCCAATTAATAGACACTGGTTTTCCATTGCAAGACACTATAATATTGCTTGCATCTATCCTGTTTCCCTTATAATCCTTAGCTATTACCCATATATTATATATTGATGATTTAATAGTGATTCCCTCTTTTAAATTAGTCTTTATAGTAGGATTAAAACGATCGTTGTCATCTTCATCTCCTTTACCTGGCAATACTCTATAATAAATTGTATATGTTTCTTGTTTTATATCCTCACCATGAATAGCTGTTAAATTAATGCGTTGTCTCCCTTCTTCAGTAAAAGTAAGTGAATAATTACCTTTATCATCTCCTTGTATATATTTGCCATGATGTTCAACTTCTAATTTTACTTTTTCATCATCTACTTTTGCTATAGCATTAAAAGAAAAATTTGGATCAGTAACCCACTGTTCATCTTTCAAATTGGTAATTATCTTAATCTTTGTATCTTTTTTTTCATAAGTAATCAAATAACTTTTTTCTTTAGTATTTCCTTCATCATCTGATGCAGATATTAAAAATTTATTTTCACCTTCAGTTAAATTAACATTGTAATTATTTTTAGTTTCTTCCTTTATTTTTTTACCATTTAAATGTACATCTACCGGAAGGTCTTTTCCTCCCTTTTTAGCAGATGCCGTGAAGGAAAGTTCTGCTTTTGTAACTTTTATTCCATCCTTTAAATTAGAATATATAACAATTTCATCAATATTTAGGTGAACAATATAAGTTTTGGATACTGAGAATATCTTCCCATCTTTATCTTCATATATTACTCTAACCTTGATAGAATTTATACCCTCATCTAATATAACCGTCCCTTTAAAATCTTTAACTAATCCATTGCTGACAAAAACTTCTGTTTTTCTAACTTTTAACCCATGATCTTTCTGTTTAATAACAAAAGAATACTCCTCATCTGTTACAATTTCATTATGTACAATACTAGTTGTAAAATATTCATTTATTTTTGATCTATCAGTATCTTTATTAGCATCTTCAGAATTTACAATTTCAATATTAGAAGACTCTGGATTAATTTCATCACTCTCAGCGCCTTCGTTTTTATTGTTTTTACTTTCATCTTTTTTATCTTCATTATTTTCTGTTCCTTTTGCATTATCTTTAAGCTTGTCATCTTCCTTTTTTTCTTCTAAATCTTCCTCAGTTAATTCCTCTATTTCTACTAAAGGATCATCATGACTTGCCAATGCTACTTGAGAACTATTTTCTGCAATTCCTTTAATAGGATTTTCAGGATTTAAAATAGATTGATTACCCAAAATATTTCCTATATAAGTTATGAAAAAAATCATCACAAATATTGCAGTAAAGTATCTGAAAAATTTTTGATTATTAGAAATCACTTTCTTAAACTTCCCAAAAAAATTTTTCATAAATCAAACTCCTATTCCTTTAATATAATTTATAATATATCCCAAAATAAAAAGAGCTTCTATCCTAGGGAGTTTTAACTCCAAAAACTAAGATAGAAGCTCTTTTTATGCTGTAGAACTTTACTTAAAACGAATCCCTTATGCGAGGCTCGTTTCCCATCATCAAAGAGCAGGTTCCCGACTAAAGCTAAACTTTTCACGGTAGCGCATCTGTTCAGGAATTTCACCTGATTCCCTAAGGATAATATACCTATCCTTCCCAATATATAAGCTATTGAGACTACTTTGATATAAAGTTAAATTGTAATCTAATAATATTATACGAACATTCTTATACTTAATTTAAGTATAGCATATTTAATTTTCAAAGGCAAACTGATTTTGTTTTTTCTAATATAGTTATAATCATGCTCATAGGAACATTTTTCTATAATTCTATAAATATTATTATACAAAGAAATAAGGATGAAAACTCATGAAAGTCTTCATCCTAATAATTAATTTTAGGCTTCTCTTTCCTTCTTCTTGCCTATCCATAGTTTTGTTCCAACTACTAATAAAATAACACCTAGAATGCTAATCCATAGCATAGAAGATTCTCCTGTCTTAGGAAGTGCTGTCTCTCTTGATTTGTCTTGTATATTAGGTTTAGTTGATTTATTATCTGGTTTATCTACCTTCCCCGGCTTAGTTGGTTTATTTGGTTTATTTGGTTTTTCTGGCTTAGTTGGTTTAGTTGGTTTTTCTAGTTCCTCTGGTTCTGGTTGAGGTTTAGAAGCTTCTTTATCCTTTAAACTTTCTATTGCTACTTCTATAGCTTTAACTACATTATCTACCTCTTCTTGAGTTACTTCCTCTTTATTAAGTATTTCCTTTCCCTTTGCTATTGCTTCATTTAATACTTTTATGCTGTTTTCTGTCTTGCCTTCTGTATTTATATTTTTAGCTTTGTTTATTATTTCTTCTAATTTTATCTTGTCCACTTCTGGCTTAGGTTCTGGTTTTGGTTCTGGATCTTTCTTATCCTCAAGATTTTTTATTGCTAATTCTATATCCTTAACTGCATTATCTATTTCTTTTTGAGTTACTTCTTCTTTGTTAAACATTTCTTTACCTTTTGCTATTGCTTCTCTTAATATTTTTATGCTTTCTTCTGTTTTACCTTCTAATTCTATATTTTCAGCTTTATTTATTATTTCTTCTAATTTTGTCTTATCTACTTCTGGTTTTGGTTCTGGTTTTTCTTCATCTTTAAGGTTTTCCATTGCTACTTCTATATTCTTAACTGCGTTGTCTAATTCTTCTTGAGTTACTTCTTCTTTGTTAAGTATTTCTTTACCTTTTGCTATTGCTTCATTTAATACTTTTATACTATCTTCTGTTTTGCCTCCTAATTCTATATTTTCAACCTTGTTTATTATTTCTTCTAATCTAGTTTTATCTACTTCTGGTTTAGGTTCTGGTTCTTCTTTATCTTCAAGATTTTCTATTGCTGTTTCTATAGCTTTAACTGCACCGTTTATTTCTTCTTGGGCTACTTCTTCTTTGTTAAGTATTTCTTTACCCTTTGCTATTGCTTCTTTTAACACTTTTATGCTTTCCTCTGTTTTGTTTTCTAAATCTATTTTTTCTGCCTTATTTATCACTTCTTCTAATTTAGCTTTATTTACTTCTGGCTTTAACTCTTCTTTTACTCTTACTTTAACATTTACTTCTGGCTTATCTCCTGTCACACCTTCTGGCAATTCATAACTTCCTACAAATTTATATTCTCCTGCTTTATTCCCATCATATTCTTCACTTGTCCAATTTATATCTACTTCTTTCTTGCTGCCATTGCTTAAGTTTAATATTATTCTTTCTGGCAATGCTACATTTTCTTTTTCTGTTCCAAAATCCACTTCTAGATTATCTATTTTTCCTATACTTACTACTGTAACTGTCTCTATCTCTGGCGATTTAATTGTTAAAATATATTCTTTATCTATACCATATTTTTCAATAACAAACTTTGTTGGATGATCTACGTCTACTGTATTGAATTTACCCTCTGACCAATCTCCTCCTGCACCACCATCTTGTTTTATATTTACTCCTTCTGTTCCAAGAATTTTTAATGTATAAGAACCAAGACCTATCATATCTAATTCATCTTCTGGAAAATCTTTTGGTAGTTGTACTGTAATTTCAGTTCCGTTTATTTCACCCTTAGCTATTAACTCTCCACTCTTTAAGAATTCAACTTCATTAATAGATAATTTTTCACGTTCATCTTCTAAAAATACTGGAGCTATACTTGTCTTTCCATCTTTACCATTGTTAATAAATGCACTTTTTTCTACTTTTACTTCATTTTTATAATTGTCAATTCTTGCATTTCCCTCTAAAATATTGTTGTCTGCAAAAGCATTTATTCCAATTTCCTTTACACTCTTTGGAATATAAATATTAGCTAACTTATTCTCACTAAAGACATTAGTTCCAATAGTTGTAACTCCCTCTGATATATTTATTTTTTCTATTTCATTTGAGGAAAAAGCACCATTTTCAAGATCTTTTACATTGCTTGGCAATTCTAATTCAGTTATTTTATTCTTTGAAAATGCATCAGCCTTAATTATTTCTACACTATTTGGTATATTTATAGTTTTCAATTTATTATTATGAAATACAAAAGATCTTATTTCTTTTATTTTATTTGGAATACTTACCTCTATTAATTCATTATCACTAAAGGCATAATCTCCTAATACGATTACATTATTTGGAATATCAACTTTAGATAATTTATTATTTGTAAATGCACCTGAACCTATAAGATCCAATGAATTTGGTAATTTTATATTAGTTAGTTCATTATTCCTGAAAGCATTCTTTTTAATCTCAAGCAACCTTTCTGGAAAACTTATCTTAACCAGTTTATTACCTTCAAATGCACTTTCCTCTATCGAAATTATATTGTTTGGAATATTAACTTCTGCTAATTCGTTTCCTTTAAAAGCTTCTTTTTGTATTTCTATTACACTGTCTGGAATATAGATAGCTTCCAATCCCTTATTTTGGAATGCACCAGTACCTATTTCCATAACAGGCTCACCATCAATTTCATTTGGAATTACTACATCTTTATCTTTTCCTTTATAGTCTATAATTGTATTAGTATCCTTATTAAATTCTAATTCTGATTCTGGAATTTGTTTGGATACCTTAACTATAGTCTTAACTTTTAATTCTGTTGGAGGATCTGTCTGTCTTACATCTTCTGGAAGTTCAAATGTCCCTACGGCATTATAAGCACTTATTTTATTGCCATCATAATTTTCTATACTCCAGTTCAAGTCAACTTCATATTCTTCTCCATCAGAATCTATAATTTTTGTTGTTTTTGGTAGTAGTTTTTTTGCTTCCTTTTCTGTTGTTCCTATATCTACTAGAACATAGTTAATTGGCTTAATATCCTTTATTGTAGGTAACTCATCTTTACCTCTATATTGTGCATATAGGGTAATATCATGTTCAGGCATGGACAGGTATTCACCAGCCTTATATATTGTTCCACTACCATCAGGTTTTGTATTCCAATTCTTAAATTTCTTATCACCCACTGCAGCTGCTTCAGTAAGTTCTATTGCCGCATATGGAGCTACCTTCTCTGTTTTTGTCTCTCCATCTAATACATATGTTGCATTATGAGCTTTAGATTCTCTATATTCATCAGAAAGCATGTATTTATATTCACCATTTTTCATATCAGTCATATCATATAAGGGTTCTATACCTTTTTTATAGCGGTCGTAGGCAATAAGTCCATAAAGGGCTTGATCTGTTGCCATTGCATTTACTCCTGTACCTGCACCGCCACCGCCATCATTACCTGCTGTTACATGCTTAAATCCTCCAGACTCTGGTGACTTTCCACTTCCAGCTGCCCAAAAAGTTAGAAGGGCATCTATCATATTATTAGTTGCAACTCCATCCCTATTGGCTCCCTTTGTAATAAAACTACAATTCTTACCAATATATCTTAATTCTACATTATCTGACTTTGGATCTATATTAAGTGCTGTTAATGCTACAATAGCTTGTACAGTACTTTCAGCGTTAACATTTCCCCAAGCATTATAACCACCATTATCTACTTGCAATTCTGAAAGTGTATAAATACCTCTTTCTACTACCTTAGCAAATTCCTCATATGAAGGTGAATCTTTTTCACGAACTTTATTATATTTGGTTTCATTTAAATAATAAGGTGCCAATGCCTGTAAAGTCATTCCTGTCATATCAGGATCTGGCATCTTACCAAAAAGAGCCCAACCTCCAACTGTTCCATCTTTCTGAACAATTTCCTTATCTAATATAAAGTTAATCATTTTACTAAAAGTATTTGCATCTTTATTATCAGGTTGCTCATAAAACTTATATCCTCCTGTATTCATAGCTATAATTTCCCAAACAGGTCCATTAATTCCTTGCCTATAGGAAAAACTATGAGAACTAGACAATTTCTCAATAAAATCATATTTTCCAGCTACTTTTGTAACATCATATCCTAATGATGTTAATGTAAGCATAAGACGGGACCACTCTGTAGATTTACTACGGTCAAGGATTCCATCCTTTTCAATAACATATTTCTCAATTCTTTTTATGTAGTCTGTAAAATACTCCTCTTCAAGCTCACCTGTATAGCCATATCCTGTATACAACCCTCTTAACAAGTCCATAACAGACCATTCTCCAAAGGTTGATCCCATTGTTGGCTCTGGAACTGTCTCCATTATATATTTTGCTGCTGCATTGATATAAAACCCAATTTCTGGCTGTTCATCTTCCCAAAAACGAATTTCTAAATCCTTATAATCTTTTGTATAATCATAAGCTACAGCAGATACCGTCATAGGAAGCATGTTCATAACCAATATTAGTGCAAGAACTAAAGATGTCAAACCTCTAGTAAACTTTTTCTTAAAATTATTCAATTTTTTCCCCCCTTGTTTTAAACTTTTTATAATAAAAAGAGCTTCTATCTTAGGAAGTTTCAAACTCCAAAAACTAAGATAGAAGCTCTATTTATGCTGTAGAACTTTACTTAAAACGAATCCCTTATGCGAGGCTCATTTCCCATCATCAAAGAGCAGGTTCCCGACTAAAGCTAAACTTTTCACGGTAGCGCATCTGTTCAGGAATTTCACCTGATTCCCTAAGGATAATATACCTATCCTTCCCAATATATAAACTATTGAGACTACTTTGATATAAAGTTAAATTGTAATCTAATAATATTATACGAACATTCTTATACTTAATTTAAGTATAGCATATTTAATTTTCAAAGGCAAACTGATTTTAATTTTTCTAATGTAGTTATAATCATGCTCATAGGAACATTTTTCTATAATTCTATAAATATTATTATACAAAAAAATAAGGATGAAAACTCATGAAAGTCTTCATCCTAATAATTAATTTTAGGCTTCTCTTTCCTTCTTCTTGTCCATCCATAATTTTGTTCCAACTACTAGTAAAATAACACCTAGAATACTAATCCATAGCATAGAAGATTCTCCTGTCTTAGGAAGTGTTGTTTCCTTTGGTTTATTTTTTATATTAGGTTTAGTTGGTTTATTATCTGGTTTATCTACTTTTCCTGGCTTAGTTGGTTTCTCTGGTTTATTTGGCTGAGGTTTAGAAGCTTCTTTATCCTTTAAACTTTCTATTGCTACTTCTATAGCTTTAACTGCATTATCTACCTCTTCTTGAGTTATTTCCTCTTTATTAAGTATTTCCTTTCCCTTTGCTATTGCTTCATTTAATACTTTTATGCTATTTTCTGTCTTGCCTTCTGTATTTATATTTTCAGCTTTATTTATTATTTCTTCTAATTTTGTCTTATCTACTTCTGGTTTTGGTTCTGGTTTTTCTTCATCTTTAAGGTTTTCCATTGCTACTTCTATATTCTTAACTGCGTTGTCTATTTCTTCTTGAATTACTTCTTCTTTAACAAGTATTTCTTTACCTTTTGCTATTGCTTCTTTTAATACTTTTATACTATCTTCTGTTTTACCTTCTAATTCTATATTTTCAGCCTTGTTTATTGCTTCTTCTAATCTAGTTTTATTTACTTCTGGTTTAGGTTCTGGTTCTTCTTTATCTTCAAGATTTTCTATTGCTGTTTCTATAGCTTTAACTGCACCGTCTATTTCTTCTTGAGCTACTTCTTCTTTGTTAAGTATTTCTTTACCTTTTGCTATTACTTCTTTTAATACTTTTATGCTTTCCTCTGTTTTATTTTCTAAATCTATTTTTTCTGCCTTATTTATCACTTCTTCTAATTTAGCTTTATTTACTTCTGACTTTGACTCTTCTTTTACTCTTACTTTAACATTTACTTCTGGCTTATCTCCCGTAACACCTTCTGGCAATTCATAACTTCCTACAAATTTATATTCTCCTGCTTTGTTGCCATTGTATACTTCACTTGTCCAATTTATATCTACTTCTTCTTTAGTTCCATTACTTAAATTCAATTTTATCTTATTTGGTAATTTTGTTATTGCATCTTCTTTATTAGTACCAAAATCTACTTCTATATCTTCTATTGGATCTATTTCTTTTACTGTTACTACTTCTTCTTTTACAACTACTTTAACATTTGCTTTTGGCTTGTCTCCAATTACTTCTTCTGATAGCTTATAGTTTCCTACAAATACATATTCTTCTGATTTATTACCATCATATTCTTCACTTGTCCAAGTTACATTTACTTCTTCTTTAGTTCCATTACTTAAGTTTAATTTTATTTTCTTTGGTAATTTTTCTAATACTTTTTCCTTGCTTGTACCAAAGTCTACTTCTATATCATTTATAGCTTCTATTGATACCACTTCTACTATATTATTTAAAGCTTTTTCTAAATTGCTTAAAGATTTATCAATGTCTTCTTGAGTAGCATTGACAGTTTGAAGAACTTTAATAGCATCATCATATGCTTTCTTGATTTTACTTATCTTCAAATATTCATCTTTTCTATCACTACTATTTATTTCTGCTACTTTTTTAGTCAATTCATCTTTATCTACCTTAGGGAAAAAGTTATTTTCATAACCCCCGCCCATGGCATCTGCACCACCAATATCATTTCCATAAGCTAATGTAAATTGTACACGCATTACATCTCCATCTTGAAGATACTTGTCAGCAAATCCTACATTTGGAAACACATTATTTACAGCATACATCCATCCTGACATATAGTTAAAATTAAATTCTCCTAGACCATATTCTGGGTCATATTCTTCTTCATCATATACCCCGTTTAGTTTTTCTTTCAGTGCATCTGGAATTTTAGGGGTATCTTTATAAACTGTATTTGTGTCATCTAAAACATTTTCTAAATAAAAACTACTTTCAAGATTACCCGTATTTTCATACTCATATCCATGATTTCTTATTATCTCATCTAATTCTTGAGCTGCATTTCTCCCTTTATGAATATCAACTTGAATAGGCTCTATTAAGTATCCTAACCCTACTGTAAATGCCTCCATACTAAAAGTAAAACTACCAATTACATCTCCATCTTCTGCTTCTTCACGAATTAAAGTATATTTTTGTAAATATTTCTTTCCATTACAATTTACATTTATTTCAACATTATTTGTTCCTATCTCTAAATTTAAAGTATAGCTAGTTTTTTCCTTATCATCCCAGTTAATGCTAACTGGCTTTCCATTGTTTGTGACTCCAATATTTGAAGTACTTATTTTTTCTCCACTAGAATCTTTTGCCCACAAATCAAATGTTATCTTATCTGCTTTTGTGGTCATTTCTTTTAAAGTAGTTTCAATACTTGGTTCAGATGTTTCTACCCCTTCTGTAAATGATAAATTTGCCGTAGAAAACAGTATTGTAAATACCATTAAAAAAGATAAGAACTTCTTAATACTATTATTTTTCAAATAGCTCCCTCCTTAATTTTTTAAATTTTTCGCAACAAAAAAGCTTCTATCATGAGAAAAACTCATGACAGAAGCCCTATATATGCTGTAGAACTTTACTTGAAACTAGTACACATGCGAAACTAGTTTTCTGTCATCAAAGAATCTGTTTCCGACTTGGTTATAATCTTTAATATAACCTTTACGGTAGCGCATCTGTTCAGGATTTTCACCTGATTCCAGAAAGATAATATATATCTTGCCTTATATAATATATAGGCTTTCTTTGAGTTTAAAGTTAAGTTTTTAGGTTAAAACGCAAAAGAATATGTCTTTACTTATACTATCAAATAACAAATAAAATATCAATATTTTAAAAATGCTATATTAGCTAAAAGGATTTTTTTATATGTATTTAGTTTTAATTTCGAATTTCTCACAATAAGAATCTATCTTTGAGCCTTCTTTACATATTACAATTGTATGTTTGTTTACAAATTCTTCCCCTATTTCATCTAAATCATGAAGTATTTTAACAGTTTTTAATCTTCTACAACCAGTAAAAACTCTATTTCCAATTTCCTTAACATTTAAAGGTATTGTGACATTCAACAGAAATTTACAATTTTTAAAAGCAGCATCATCAATTTTTCTAACCTTCTCAGGTATTTGAATATTATTTATTCCAGATAAATAAAAAGCTTCTTTATCTATATATTCTAAACTTTCTGGAAACTTAATTTCTTTTAGAGATTTTGTTTTGTAAAATGTTCGAAATTCAATTTTTTTAATGTTTTCAGGTAATTGAATGTTTTTTAAACTATCACAGGAATTAAATGCATCTGCACTAATTTCTTTTATTTCACTTTTATTTGAAATAGTAATCTCCTTTAGATTTTTACATCCTTTAAATGTATCTTTACTAATTTTATTCATTCCATTTGGTAAATTGATTCTTTTTAATTTTATGCAATCCTTAAATGCTCCTTCTTCAATTACTTTTACAGATTCAGGAATATTAACATTTCTTAAAGCTTTACATCCTTTAAATGCATTTTTGCCAATTATAGCAAGAGTTTTTGGAAGAATAATTTCTTTAATCATTTCATTATTTTCAAAAGCATTATTTCCAATCCTTATGTAATTCTCCTCTATTTTTAGCCTTTCTTCTCCATAACTTCTTGCTTTTCTTTTATCTAGCATATAAAAAGTATTTCCCACGTTCCAAACCCTTATCTTCCCCTTTGCCATTCACTCCCTCCTTCCAAAAACTATTTATACTAAGTCCACATTAGGCCTACACCGTTTAAATAATATTTATTTCTATATTGTGTTTAATTATTAACATTATCTTATATAACCTTAATAAAATAGTTATATTTTCTAACAATAAAAAAAATCCTATAACGGTAGGATTTTGCATACTAAGCATGTCTATATATAAAAATATAAATATATATTTTTTAGATAAGTACATGTCCATATAATTTCCCACCGAAATCATGGTTTCTATTCTATGGCAGGTCTCCTGACTTAAAGTTTCTAGCCTAATACTCTTATCTTCCCGAAAAATAAATTTCAGTGACGTTTTTAGAGTATTGTAACTTTTACAGTAGCGGGGGCTGTTAAGGTTTTTCACCTTATTCCCTATTAATGTAAAAACAACCATAGAAGTATTTAATTTTATGTCCATTATAATATATGAAAAAATTGTTGTCAACTTATTGCTAATATAAAAAACGTCCATTATTCATGGACGCTTTTTATTTTGTTCCTTCTATTATTGGTTCTGCATCTTTGAATTCAATTACTTTATTAAATTTTGGTACAGTAATATTGTTCATCTTCTTGATTTTTATATCAAAATATTCATCATCAGTTAATGTTTCACTTATTTTATATAAATCATTTTGATTTCCAATTACTTTTATTGAGAATGGGGTATTAGTAGACATTCCATTTATCTCAAAATGCCTTCCTGCTACTTCTATTTCCGTATAGGCTGTAATCCTCAAATCGTTGATTGAAATTGCTTCTGAACCTGCCATTCTCAAAATATTGACAATAAAAGTTAATAATTCCTTCTTCTCTATTAATACTTGATCATCAGAATAATATAAAGAATCATCATGTAAATCATTGATATCAATTATAATGCCAGGTCCTTCTACTTCTTCATATCCACATAACATTTTATATTTTTCAACTTCATCTATTAACCCTTTTGTTTTCTTATCCATAATATTTTTTTCATATTTTTTTAATACTTTACTCCGTTCTTTTATTTCTTCTTGCAAATTTTCTTTTTCTTCATTGATTTTATCAATTTCTGATATTAGCTTTTCTCCTTCTTTACCAGGAGTTATATTAGCTTCTCTAACACTATCTACAGTATTAAATTGAAAACCAATCAATACGCCTAATACAGTACTTATGATAAAAAATATAATCTTATCCTTTTTCATATTATCTTTCTCCCTAATCAAATAAAATAAACTTTTTAGGCTTTTATTTTTATATAAATTAAGCTAACAATGAAAATTATATCATACTTAAAGCTTTAATTAAAATGAAATTACATTATATATCCTATACCCCAAAAATTGTTTAATAACAAACAATTTCGACCGAAATGATATTTCATGATATTATATATATATCAATACGCTTTAAAAATTTTGATTTACGAAAGGATTTTTTATGAAAATCACAAAAATTACATCTCAACAAAATAAAGATAGGGTTAATATATACATAGATAATGAGTTTGCATTTGGACTAGATTTAGAAATAGCATATAAATACAACTTGAAGAAAGGTATGGAAATAGATGAAACATATATTAATGATGTATTAAAATCTGAAGAACAAAATAATGCAAATAATTATGCACTGAAATTTTTATCATCTAGATGGAGAACTGAGAAGGAAATTGAAGATAGAATGACAAAAAAAGGGTTCGATGAAGAAATAATTAATGAGACATTAAATTATTTAAAAAAATATGAATTTATTGATGATAGACGATTTGCGGAAATTTATGCTGAGGAAAAAATAAGGCTTAAAAAATTAGGAACCTATAGAATAAAATATGAATTATGCAATAAAGGAGTAGATGAAGAAATAGCATCTGAGGTAGTAAAAAAATATTCAGATGATGAATTTGAAAGAGCTATGGAACTAGCATCTAAGAAAATTAAGTCTTATAAAAAAGATGATAAAAATGCAATATATAGAAAATTAGGAGGATATCTTCAAAGGAGAGGTTTTTCCTATAACTGTGTTTCCAAGGTTTTAAGAGAGCTAGTTAACTAGCTCTTTTTTATCTCAATATTTTTCTTAATATTATGAATAACAACTTAAATTAATTCTATAATATGATAATATATAGGCAATGGAGTAAATATAAACAGGGGGTGAAATGTGTTGTTTTCTAAAAAGCTACGACATTTGGAAATAGAGGTTAAAGAGCTAAAAGACGATACTATTTATAACTGCATAATACGAGATAAAAAAAAGAAGCAAATAGAAAAGGAGCCTGTTGAAATATCTGGCAAGGAACTAAAAATACTTGCTGAAATGCAAGGACAAAGGTACGGAATGATACGCTATAGCAATGAATTATTTTATGATGTAGTTGATGAAAAAGAAAAAGTTCCTAATTAAATGAATAAACTACCAATATGAAAAAATGCTCTTTTCTGCCATGAATAAGACAGAAAAGAGCATTTTTTTAACTTAAATATGCACGGAACATCCAAGAAGTTTTTTCTAAACTTTCTAAAGAACCTACCATTAAATCAATAGACACTTCATCTTCATATTCTTCTGCTATTTTAATTCCTTTTCTTAATTCATCGATTAAAATTGAAAAATCATTGAGTAAATTCTTTACTATATCCTTTCCTCTAATACCTTTACTTTCTACTTCTTCCAATTCGGCTATCTCAAGATATTCCTTCATAGATGCAGCTGGTCTAAAGCCAAGAGTAAGAATTCTCTCTGCTACTTCATCTATTTCTTCTGCTGTTTCATCATATAGTCCTTCCATTTCTTCATGTATCTGGAAAAATTCATTTCCTTCTACATTCCAATGATAATTGTGTAGTTTTGTGTACAATACATTTAAATTTGCTAAATATTTATTTAAAACTTTTGAAATTTCTTCCCTACCTTTTTTATCTAATCCAATTCCAATATCCATTAAAAAGCCTCCTTTATATTTTAAAAATTTTACACAAAATTAAATTTAATTCAACTTTGTAATCATTACAATCTATTCTATTGTATATATACCACTTGTATGTTATTTTAAACATTATTTATCTTTTTATTAGTCAAAAATAAAAACACTCTTCTTTGGTTAGAATCACCAAAGAGAGTGTTTTTATAGTATTATTTATATATTCCTAGTTTCATTTTTCAACCATTCTTTTTCATCTTCATTTAGATATGGAGATAATTTTTCATATACTTCACTATGATAATTGTTTAACCACTGTCTTTCGTCTTCATCAAGTAACTCTACATCTACGCCTTCTAAATCTATTGGACAATAAGATATAGTTTCAAATTTCATAAACTGACCTGATTCAGTAACTATATCTTTTCTTACTACTATATCATTTTCTATCCTTATTCCATGCTTTCCTTCTTTATATACTCCTGGCTCTATAGTTATTACCATGCCTTCTTCTAATCTTACTTTATTAGGAATTGGAGCAAACCTATGAGGTCCTTCATGAACATTTAAGAAAAATCCTACTCCATGACCAGTTCCACATTTATAGTCAATTCCCTCTTGCCACAATGGAAATCTAGCAAGAACATCTAAATTTGAGCCTGTTGCCCCATATAAAAATCTAGCTTTTATTAAATTAATATGTCCTTTTAAAGTTAAAGTAAAATCTTTCTTTTCTTCTTCTGTTATAGGTCCTAATATTATAGTTCTAGTAATATCTGTAGTTCCATCAAGATATTGCCCACCAGAATCAATTAGAAGCATACCCTCTTTTTCTAAAGTATAATCTGAATCTTCTGTAGCACTATAATGCATCATAGGTGCATGATCCTTGTATGCAGCTATAGTAGCAAAGCTAGGTTCTACAAAATCTTCTTGTTCACTTCTAAATTCTTCTAATTTATCTGCTACAGAAATCTCTGATATTGTAGTCTTTCCTAAATTTTTATCTAACCAGTATAGGAACTTGACTAATGCTACTCCATCTTTCACATAAGAATTTTTTAAATTTTTTATTTCTACAGAGTTTTTTATTGCCTTAAGATTAGTTGTTATATTTGTTCCTCCAACTACCTTACATTCTTTAGGTATTCCATTATATAACCATCTATTTACCTTACTTGGATCTATGAATACTCTACTTCCTTTTTCTATATTTTCAACATAATTTCTTACTTCTTCATATTCTCTAATTTCTATGCCATTTTCATTTAAAAATTCTTCTACTTCTTCTGGCACTTTAGTTTTGTGAATAAATAAATAAGCCTTATCCATTGAAATAAAAGCATATGAAGTAACTACAGGATTATATTTTACATCTTTACCTCTAACATTATAAACCCAAGCTATATCATCAAGGCTTCCTAATATATAATATTCTACTTCTAGCTTTTTCATTTCCTTTCTTACATCTTCTAATTTTTCTTCTGGAGTTTTACCTGTGTATTTTGCATCATGAATAAATATTTCATCCATTGGCAATTCAGGTCTATCTGTCCATATTTCATCTATTAAATCATATTCTTCAACAAATTTTATACCTTTATTAGAAAGTTCTTCTGACATACTTTCTACATCTGATTGTGGAAATACTTTTCCATCAAATCCTAATGTTTCACCTTTTTCTAAATTGTCTTTAATCCATTCTATATAAGTCGGATATCCAGGTATGCCCATTTTAAATAATTTTATTTCACTACCCTTTAATTGGTTTTCTGCTTGTATAAAATATCTGCCATCAGTCCATAAGCCCGCTTCATCCTTAGTCACAACCACAGTACCTGCCGAACCTGTAAATCCTGATATCCATACTCTTGACTGCCAATGTTCTCCTACATATTCACTTTGATGAGCATCATATGTAGGTATTATATATGCATCTATCCCTTTTTCATCCATAAGTTTTCTTAATTTTGAAATTTTATTATTTACATTCATTTCTTCACCTTCCTACAATAAAATGATTAAATCCATTATATCATAGCTTCAAAAATTTAGACTAACTATTCTTTTTATTTTAAACTTCTCTTGCCCTATTTTGTGTCAATAAGCTAACTACAACAAGGCATACTATGGATAATGGGCCTGCTATTACAATACTATTTAAATCCATTGGGTTTTTTAAAACTATTTCCCAAATAAGTACTGTAGATGCACCAACTATAATAGAGGTAAGTCCTCCTGCTTTAGTTGCTTTATCCCAAAATAGGCAAGCTAAGAAAGCTGGAGTTATTGCAGCACCATATATTGAATAAGCATACATCTGCATACTTAATATTGAAGGAAAAAATTTACCTATTATTAATGCCAATATACCTAATACAACTATCGAGACCCTAGTAACAATTAACTTTTCTTTATCAGATGCATTTTTATTGATAAATCTTGCCCAAAAATCATAAGTTATATTAGTTCCAGCAGACAATAAATATGAATCTGCAGTGGTTATAAATAATGCAACTGAACTAGCCAACATGAAAGCTCCCACTATTTCAGGAAGTCCCATTGCCACTTGAAAAAATGCTGTATCAGGATTTTTTAAATTAGGATATAGTATTATAGCTGGAGTTACTAGACCTAGTATCAAAATATCTAATAGGAGTCCAAGCCAAAATAACCCTATACCTGATTTTCTAGATTCTTCAGCATTTTTAGCTGAGCCAAAACGTTGATATAAATTTTGTTCTCCTAAAACTAAAAATATAGTGGGAAGAGTATATCCCAATAGTTGAACACCGCTTAACTTTCCTGTAAGAGAAAGTTGTTCTGCTGGAATAGCTGAAATCATTCCAGATAGCCCTCCTGCTTGTGCAATAGCAATTGGAAGTCCTATTATCATTGCAGAAAATATTATTAATGTTCCTATAGCATCTGTATAAGCAACAGAAACCAAACCACCTACTACTGATAAAAATATAATAATTACCGCACTTAATAATGTACCTGCTTTAACACCCATTCCAGTTGTGATATTTAATATATATCCTCCTGCTTCAAATTGGTATGATACTATTCCAACATAGGAAAGAATTATACATATAGCTAATATAACCCTTGCTACTGGTCCAAACTTTCTCTCAATTAGTTCTGGAATTGTATATGATGTTTTTTCCCTTGCACGTTTAGCTAAAAATAATGCAACAAGTAGCAACCCTAAAGGCTCTCCTATAAGATGAATTAGACCTGCGACAGGTCCATAGGTATAAATAAAATTTGCAGTACCAGTGACCATTCCACTTCCCATCCAAGTAGCTAATAAAGTACCAATTAATATTGGAAGGGGAAAACTTCTGCCACCTGTAACAAAATCATCACTAGTTTCAATATGTTTTCTATTTAAATACCAACCATATATTGATATTCCTAATAAATAGGATACTATAACTATTAAATATATATTTTTCATCATCTAACCTCCCTTTGATATTTTTAAATTTTATTTAATATAGATGTTAAAATAATAACATAAATAAGACTAAATATGTACTAATTTTAATAAATTTATAATATTAATTCTCCCTATGTTATATAAATATAAGGAGAATTAATATTAAGTATGCATATACTATTTTGACATTTCTTTAGATTTTTTAGTGCAAGCTCTCATAGCTGATATGACAGCATTTCTAAATCCTTTCTCTTCAAGAGTTGCTACTGCTTCAATTGTTGTACCTCCTGGAGAAGAAACCATATCTTTTAATGCTCCTGGATGCATTCCTGTTTCTAGTACCATTTTAGCTGAACCAAGTACTGCTTGTGCAGCCATAGTATATGCCTTATCTCTTGGTATTCCATCAAGTACAGCTGCATCAGCCATAGCTTCAATGAAAATATACACATATGCAGGTGAGGAACCACTAACAGAAGTTACTGCATCCATAAGATTTTCAGCTACTACTTCTGCCTTTCCAAAGCTTTCAAATATATCTATTATCTCTTTTAGTTCTTCTCTTGTAACTGCCTCACTTGGACATATTGCAGACATCCCTTCTCCCACAAGTGCTGGAGTATTAGGCATAACTCTTACTACTTTTATTTTTCTTCTAAATTCTTTTTCTGTATCTTCAATCTTTCTTCCTGCAGCAATAGTTACTATAATAACATCTTCTTTTACATCATCTTTTATCCCTGATATTATAAGTGGATAAAGATTTGGTTTTACTGAAAGTATTATAATATCTGAAAATTTTGCAACATCTTTATTATTTAGTGATATATTTACACCATATTCTTCTTTTACTGCTTTGAGACCTTCTTCATGAATATCTGAAACTATAATATTTTCTGGTGCAAAAACATCTGCATTTATTATTCCACCCATCATTGCTCTACCCATGTTTCCATTTCCTATAAATCCTAATTTTTTACTCATAGCTAACCTCCTAACCAATTTTTTTATAATATTATTAAAAATACTCCTAACTTAAGTCACAAAATAAATTGCATTTCTTAAACTATTATTTTATATTTTAAGTGAAAAATTTAATAAATAGAGAAGAATAAACAAAATGTTTATTCTTCTCTCCACTTTCTTAGAAAGTTTGTTCTGTTCTAGCTATTATCTCATCTTGAAGTGCTTTGTCAAGGTTCCCAAAATAGTCACTATAACCAGCAACTCTAACAATTAAATTCTTATACTCTTCTGGATTATTTTGTGCTTCAATTAAAGTTTCTTTACTTATTATATTAAATTGTATATGATGTCCATCCATTTTAAAATATGAACGAACAAGATGAGCTAAACTATCCAATCCCTCTTCTCCTTGAACAACAGAAGGTGTGAATTTTTGATTTAGCAAAGTTCCTCCTGTTATTACATGATCCATTTTTGCCGCTGATTTTATAACTCCTGTAGGACCATTTTTATCTGCTCCCTTTGATGGAGAAATACCATCTGCTAAAGGTGTATTAGCCTTCCTTCCATCTGGAGTTGCTCCAATCACTGAACCAAAATAAACATGACATGTAGTAGGAAGCATATTGATTCTATGAACTCCACATTTTCCATTTGGACGTCCTGTTACTTCATTATAATATGCATTAAATACATCTTTCATTATTTCATCAGCATAATCATCATCATTTCCATATTTAGGAGTCTTGTTTTTAACAAGATGTAATATATCTTCATGCCCTTCAAAATTATCTTTTACTGCAGCTAATAATTCTCCCATAGTTAATTTTTTCTTATCAAATACATTGTATTTTATTGAAGCTAAAGCATCAGTAATATTTCCTATTCCAACTCCTTGGATATAACTTGTATTGTATCTTGCTCCTCCTGCATTGTAATCTTTTCCTTCTTTGATACAGTCATCTATTATTACCGAAAGAAAAGGTACAGGCATTTTTGTTGCATATAGTCTTTCTATAACTCTATTTCCTCTTACCTTAATATCTATGAAATGTTTAATTTGTTTTTTATATGCCTTAAATAATTCTTCATATGTTTTAAATTCAGTTGGATTTCCTGTTTCTATTCCTAATTTCTTTCCTGTTTCAGGATCAAGACCATTATTTAATGTAATTTCAAGTATTTTAGGAAGATTAAAATACCCTGTCAATATATAAGCTTCTTTACCAAAAGCTCCTGTTTCAACACACCCACTAGTTCCACCATCTCTTGCATCTTCTACTGTCTTTCCAGCTCTAAGCATTTCTTGAATTATTGCATCTGTATTGAACAATGATGGCTGTCCCCATCCCTTCCTTACAATCTTCAATGCTTTTTTTAAGAATTTTTGAGGCGTTTTCTTGCTTATTTGTACATTTGAACTTGGTTGCAATAATTTCATTTCATCTATGACATCAAGTACTATATAACTTACATCATTGACTCCATCAGAACCATCTGTTTTTAATCCACCGCTATTTATATTGGCAAAGTCTGTATATGTCCCACTTTCTTTAAGTGTAACTCCTACTTTTGGAGGCGCTGGCTGATTATTAAATTTAACCCAGAAACATTGTAAGTATTCTTTAGCTTTTTCTTCTGTTAATGTTCCAGCTTCTACTTCTTTTTTATAATATGGATAAAGATGTTGATCAAGTCTACCCGGATTAAATGAATCCCATGGATTAAGCTCTGTAATTACACAAAGATGAACAAACCAATACATTTGAAGAGCTTCTCTGAAAGTTCTTGGAGCATGAGCAGGTACCCAACTGCAAACTTCTGATATTTCAAGAAGTTCTTTTTTCCTCTCAGTATTTTCTTCTTTTTCTGCAAGTTCTTTAGCATATTCTGAATATCTTTTTCCTAATATTATTATAGCATCACATGCAATACCCATGGCTTCAAGCTGATTTTTCTTATCAAGAGCTTTATCATCATTTAAAAAGTCAAGATTTTCTATAGCCTCTTCTATATCTTTTTTAAAATCTAAAAATCCTTTTTTATATATTTTACCATCTGCTACTGTATGGCCTGGACCTCTTTGTTCCATAAATTCAGTAAATATTCCTGCTGCATAACATTCTTTCCATTCTTCAGTCATATTCTCAAGAATATGATACCTCATAGATCTTTTTTTCCAATAGGGTATTATTTCTTCTCTTTGAATATTTTTAGCTTCTTCATTAACTTTAAAGGATATTTTTTCACGTTTGTCCATTATTTCAAAATCTTCTATTGTATGACAACATAGTTCAGGATATGTTGGAGTTGCAACTGGTGCTTCTCCCCTTTCTCCAACTATAAGTTCTCCATCATTGATGCAAAGTTTTTTCTTTGACATAATTTCTTTAAGTGCAAGTGCTCTCAATACTGGTGTTGGAACTGCACCTTCATATTTTTTATATACTTCATCAACTATTTTTGCTCTTTCCATTGAAATATAAGGAACTGCATTAAGACTTTGTTCTCTTAATTTTTTAACTCTTTCCGTCATCATTTTATTAGCCCCCTATCTTTACTTTTATTTTTGCTTTTTCAAACTTTCCTTTTAATTCTTCCATTTTTTCGTCAGCAGGTTTTTCTTTACCTGAAAGCTTGTACTTCATTTCCAACCTTTCATATTTATCCATTCCCATACTATGATAGGGAATTAAATTAACCTGTTCTATGTTATTTAAAGTATTTATAAACTTTATACTTTCATCAATATGTCCATTATCATCATTAATTCCTAATATTATTGGCATTCTTACAAAAATTCTTTTTCCCAATGATGATAATTTTTGAAGATTTTCGAGAATTAATTTATTAGAAACTCCTATATATTTTTTATGTTTTTCATCATCAATAAGTTTTAAATCATACAAAAACAAATCTGCTTTATCAGCTACTTTCTCTACATCTTCCCATTTTGCATAGCCTGAAGTATCTATAGCTGTATGGATATGTTTCTTATTACATAAATCTAAGGCCTCACTAAGAAAGTCAACTTGTAAAAGAGGTTCTCCGCCAGAAAAAGTAACTCCTCCTCCTGATTCCTCATAAAATATTTCATCTTTTTGAACTTCTTTAATTAGGTCTTCAACACTTATTTCTTGTCCAACATACTCTCTTGCTTCATTAAAACAGAAATCTGTACAATTTCCACATAAAGTACATTTATTTTTGTCTACTACTGGATACATATTTTTTATAGTAATAGCTCCCTCTGGACATCTCTTTACACATATTCCACATCCAGTACACCTATTTTGAAAAAACATTATTTGATTTTTAGTACTTTGACTTTCTGGATTATGGCACCACCAACATTTCAAAGGACAACCTTTAAAAAATACTGTGGTTCTTATTCCAGGACCATCATGTATAGAATATTTTTGTATATTTACAATTGTTCCCTTCATAGACATAACACCTCTTCATTATTACTCCTTAAGAGTATTAGGAATATTTACTGCAATAAACTTAACAACTTTGTTTGTATAATTTGCCCAGTTATGAACTTTCATTGAACTATAATGAGCACTATCTCCTGGATAAAGACTATATTCTTCATCATTTAATACCAAAGTTAATATTCCCTCAAGAACATAAACAAATTCTTCTCCCTCATGACTATATGTTTTTATACTTTCTAATTTTTCCATTGGAAGAATATGTATAAGTCTTGGAAGTAATTCTCTTTCACTAATATGGTTTGTAAGATTATAAAATATATGATTGTTTACTATCTGATATACTTCTTGTTCATAACTGCGAAGCACTATTTGTTTCTGTTCCTTGGGTGGTGATAAAAAATATGATATATCTACATGAAGTTCTTTTGCTATCGTATCTAAGGAATCTATTGCTATAGTTGTCAATCCTCTTTCTAGTTGAGATAAAAAGCCAATAGAAAAACCAGTTTTCTCACTTAATTCTTTTAAAGTCATTTTATTTCCTGTTCTTAATTCTTTAATTTTTTTTCCTACACTATTCATACCGTTTTCCCTTCCTTACTATATTTTATTTTATGAAAACTTACCTGTCATATTATTATATACAATTCATCCTATCTTTTTTAGATTCTTTATCTAAACCAAAACTCCATTTATTCAAAACGGTATTAGTTTGATATGTTTTTAACTTGATTATACTCTATAATTTTGAAAATGTCTAGGGCTTTTTTAAGTATTACTAAATTTATTTTAATTATTATAAAAATAAATCACTTTCTAAAATATTGAATTAGTTTCCGTGTGGTTTCTAAAAACTTGCATAATACAGAGTTATCGTTGTATATTCTTTTAAATTTACGTAAATATTTATTTCATATATTTGAAATTATATTTTTATGCTTTTTAATAAAGTAAAAATCCCTGAGAATAATTTATCAGGGGTTTTTACTTTATTATTTTAGCTACCTGAAATTCTGAAACCTTCTGGTAGTGGATCCTTTGGATCAAGGACTAATTGATTAAAGCCCGCTATATATGCTGTACCTGAAACTTCAGTTATTACTGCATCATACTCTCCAACCTTAGTATCCTCAATAATCTTTGCCTCCATAGTAGTATCTATAACACTATTATTTATAAGTATATCTCCTTTTTTCATTTCACCTTTACTATAATGCAATGCTACTCTTCCGCCTGTTCCAGTACCAGTAGGAGATCTATCTATTTGTCCTTCTGCAAAGATACATATATTTTTTGTATGAAGTTTATTGTCTTCCCTTTTTAAAGGTTTATAGAATATAGTTCCATAAAGCCAATTTACACCTGAAGTTGGATGATTAAATTCCATACTTGCCGCTACTTTATTCTTTATTTCCATACCTATTCTTACAAGTTCTTCTGCGTTTTCAGGATTCACCTTTAAACCTACTTCATTTACATCAAGATATACATAAAAAGCTCCACAATATACTACTTCTCCAGTTACTTCTCCTATACCATCTATGCTCACTTTTACATTCTCTTCATATACAAAACATGGAACATTTTGAAATCTTACTTTTTCTACTTCACCATCTTTTATATCTGCATAAGCTGTTATTCTTCCAGCAGGAGAATCTATTTTTACAATTTTAATTCCATTCTCTGCAGGAATCATGCCTGTCTCAATAGCAACTTTAGTTACTGCAATTATTCCATGTCCACACATAGAACTTAATCCTTCATTATGTGTGAAAAGTACACCAAAATCTCCATCTTCCGTTACAGCAGGAACAATAATACACCCATACATTCCACTATGACCTCTAGGCTCTAACATCATCATTTTTCTTAAACCATCATAGTATTTAAGCATATATTCCCTTTTTTCAAGGATTGTATCTCCTTCAATAGGAGGAAGACCTGATGTAATGATTCTGAGAGGTTCTCCACCAGTATGTGCGTCAATACAATTGATGTAATGCTTAAAACGCATCATATTTAACATCTCCTTTTTAATTTATTTTAAATAAAATTATTGCCAAATTTTATTAAGCTTCAACTCTCTGTCCAATTCCCTTCTCTTTTGCTTTTTCATATATAAGTTGGGCTACAACTATATCAAATAAAGCCATCCCTACAGATTTAAACCAAGTAGTACCTTTTACTATCTCCTCCTTATTCCTTTCATTCAAAAGATAATCTCCAAAAGTTTCAATTTGACTATCTTTCAATAGTCCTTTCTCAATTGGCTGGGAAAGATCACCAGTTTCTTCTTTTGCAAACTCTGTATCTATATAAACTTTATTTAGAACAGAAATAAGTGCATCTGGGTATTCTCTCATATAAGGCTTATATGAACCAATTCCTATAAAATGTTTCCCCTCAAAAAGGTCTTTCTTATTAGGAAATACTGGCTCATTGGCTGTAGTAGTAGTTATAATTATTTCTGATTCTTTTAAAAGTTCTTCCGTAGTTTCTGCTGAAACCATTTCAACGCCTGGAATTTCTGTTTTCAACTCTCCAATATAAGCTGGAAGTTTTTCTTTAAATAAATCAAATATTATAATTTTTTCTATATCTCTTGCTTCACAGGCAAATCTTAATTGATTAAATCCTTGCACTCCTGCTCCTACAAGTCCTACGACTTTTACATCTTTGGGTGTAGTATATCGAATGCCAGTACCCCCTACTGCCCCTGTCCTAAGAGCTGTTAATGTTTTCCCATCTAAAATAGAAACAGTCTCTCCAGTATCATAGTCATTTAATAACATAAGCCCATCTATCACCGGTTTACTTTTTTCCCTATTTTCCGGAAAAACCGTAAGTACCTTTGTTCCAAATGTATCTTCTAAAAAGCAAGGCATATATAAAATCGTTTTATTTTTATGATCTACATGAATTCTATCAGGCATATGAAATTTATTTTCTTCATAAATTTTATATGCCTTTTCTATTTCATTCATAATTTCATTTAAAGATATGCATTTATTTATATCTTTTTCATTTAAATACAACATTTCTAACACCTCTTTTTTAAAATTTTTATATATTAAATTTATTTTTCTTCATCTTTTTTATCATAAAGGGATTTGGAGTACCTATCACTAAGACTTTTACAACATTATTTGCACCATTACACCAATTGTGAGCAATAGCAGAATCAAAATGAATACTATCTCCTTCATGAAGTTCATATTTCTCTTTGTCAATAAAAACAGTTAATATTCCTTTTAATACATATAGGAATTCTTCTCCTTTGTGTCTAAATTCTTTAAGCTCTTCTTTATTTCTATTACATCCAGGCATGATTAATACTATTTTAGGAAGCATGTGTTTATCTTCAGTATTCCCTGAAAGATTATAGTGAATAAATTTATCTGATTCTATCTGAAATACAGACTTTTCATAGCTGCGAATCACTATATCATTTTTAGATTCAGTTGGCACAAAAAAATAACTTAAATCTGCCCCTAACGCTATTGCAATATCTTCTAAAGAATCTGTAGCTATAGTTGTCAACCCTCTTTCTAGTTGTGATAAATACCCTGTGGACAATTTAGTTTTTTCACTCAATTCTCTCAACGTTATTTTTTTATCATTTCTAAGCTCCCTGATCCTAGCTCCTATGTCCATAAATATAGTCTCACCTCTTTTATTCTACTTAAACTTATTTCATTGTAATAAAAATTATTTTATCCTCCTATAAGTTTATTATAATGAATATCTTTTCATTTATGTAAAACATAAAACTGTTATAAATAAATGCATTAATGATTTTATTTGTATTTTTCAAATGTTATAGGGATTGTTCACTTGTTAATTTATGTTCATTATACTACTATCCAGTTTTTTTGTCCATATATCATTAATTTTTTTATTTTATTTGTTTTTAATTTGTTTTAAAAAATTCTTCAAAAATGAATTGATTTTCATTTATATAAATAGTATAATGAAATTGTAATAAATAATATAAAGGCCTTTTAAAAAGTAGATGAACCTTTTCCTACATAAAGATATGTTTTTTTGCTATTGTTTGTTTGATATTTAACTAACCTTTAAGGAGGATGATAACTAGATATCATTGTTATCTTATTTATAAGCTTTATTCATGTAATTATAAGTTTAATGAAAATTTTATCCTCAGGAGGTGTGTTTATTAAATGGAAAATGTAGAAAAAATAAAAAATATAAAAAATGAAAGTACAAAGGTAAATAAAAATCTTAAAAAAGCTATTTCCATCGAAACTTTTGTATTTATGGGAGTTACTCTCGCTATGTTCACTTATTTAGCAAATAAAATGGGTATAGGTATTATGTTTAGCGTTATGATGAAAACAGCTCACGATTTAGTACTTAATACAACATTGTATATAATGGCTGTAGCAGTTTTAGCTGGAGGTGCTGCTGGACTGATGTCAGAGTTTGGCGTTATAGCACTTATTAATAAAATTATATCCCCTATTATGCGACCTTTATTTGGCTTACCTGGAGCTGCATCCCTTGGTGCTGTAACAACTTATTTATCTGACAATCCTGCTATATTATCCCTTATTAAAGATAAAGAATTTACAAAATACTTCACAAAATCTGAAAGTGTGGCTCTTATAAATCTTGCCAATACTTTTGGTATGGGCTTAATAGTTACTAGTTACTGTCTTGGTTTAGGTAATGAATATATTCCAGCTATAATCATAGGAAATATAGCTGCAATACTTGGAGGTATTTTTAGTATAAGAGCAATTCTTTATATTGCAAAAAAAGAATACAAAGAAAATGATGAAAATATTAAATCAGCTGATGAAAATGCATTTAAATATAGAAAAGTTCGTGAAGGTAGTATTGGACAACGTGTTTTAGATTCTATGCTTGAAGGTGGAAAAAATGGAGTCGAACTTGGATTGAGTATAATCCCTGGTGTCCTTATTGTATGCACTATAGTTATGATTTTAACTTTTGGTCCCAGTGATGTAGTAAATGGTGTACCTGTATATGAAGGTGTTGCTGGAGAAGGTATAGGACTTCTTCCTAAACTGGGAGAAAAAATCTCCTTCATACTTGACCCTTTATTTGGCTTCAAGAGTACTGAAGCTTTAGCCCTTCCTATTACATCTTTGGGAGCAGTAGGAGCAGCAATGGGTATGGCTAAAGGATTGTTAGAAAAGGGTCTTATGAATGCTCATGATATAGCTGTGTTTTCTGCAATGGGTATTTGTTGGGCAGGTTTCTTAAGTGTACAAGTTGGTCAAATGGATGCTATTGGTGCTCGTAAACTTATTGGTAAATCAATGCTAGTACATTTTATAGGTGGTTTAATTGCGGGAGTATTAGCAAATTATATGTATGTAATTTTTTGCTAAATTTTAAAAATATAAATTAAAAAGCAGGTAAAACTAAGTTTTACCTGCTTTTTATATTCTTATTTAAGACTTGATCTAAATGATATGAATCGTTACTTTGTATAATATAGGACATAACTGGTCCATTCTCCACTTGCATCAAAACATAGTTATTTAGTCATGTTTTTAACGTTTTTTATTTGACAATATAAGTTATTATGTATAATATGAATGTACACAGAAATTGTATATTATTTGGAGGTGTTTTCTAATGGCAAAAAGAATGGAAGACAAAGTAGTTATTATAACTGGAGGAGCTAAGGGAATAGGTAAAGGTATCTCTAATGTATTTGCCAAGGAAGGCGGAAAAATTCTAATAGTTGTTCGTAGTGAAGAAACTGCCAAAAAAGCTGTCGAAGAAATTAAAGAAAAAGGTGGAGAAGCTTCTTACTTTATTGGTGATGTTAGCAAAGAAAAGGATATGAACAAAATGGCAGAAACTTGTATTGAACGGTATGGAAAAATAGATGTTCTTTGTCATAATGCTGGAATATTTCCAGAAAAAAGACTTGAAGATATGACTATAGAAGACTGGGACCTTGTAAATAATATAAATCTAAGAGGAACATTTTTAACTGTTAAAGCTTGTTTACCTTATATGAAAAAACAAAAATATGGAAGAATAGTTATTACCTCTTCTATAACTGGAAATAAAGTAGGAAATCCAGGACTTACTCACTATGCTGCATCTAAAGGTGGAGTTAATGGATTTATAAAATCCGCTGCCATTGAATTAGCTAAAGATAATATAACTGTTAATGGAGTAGAACCTGGAAATATTATGACAGAAGGCATGAGCTCTCAATTAGGTGAAGAATATATTAAAGCCCAAGAAGCTTCTATACCTATGGGGAAACTTGGTGAACCAGAAGATATTGGCTATGCAACGTTATTCTTAGCTTCTGATGAGGCAAAGTATATAACTGGTCAAACTATTACTGTTGATGGTGGGCAAATACTACCAGAATCAAAGTTCGATGTTAATTAACCTATAATATAAAGAAATGGTCTCTATTAATTAATAGGAACCATTTCTTTTTATTATTTCTCTAAAATTATAGCTTTTATATTTTCATCTTTATCCAATATTAAACCAATGTCTTCCCCTGCTTTTAAATCTGAAAAATCTAATTTCATTTTTTTATCATTTCTTTTCAAGACTATATCTGCATCCTCACTTACTTTGAATTTAGATGATATCTTTTTAGTATTTTCATCTAAATATTGTTCTATTTCTATTTTACCATTTTCATAATTAATACTCATTATAATTCCATATGCAAATATTTCTCCTTTTTCACTATTATATTGGGCTAAGTCTTTATAAGGTTTTATAATAATTTCAGTCTTTTCTTTATTCCAATACCCTTGTCCTCCCATAATATTCACTACTTTTGAAATAGGTGCATATAATTTATTATTATAATAAATTGCCTCTTCTTTTAAATCTATACTTCCCATATTTCCTTTTAGCACAATATCTTCAAATACTTTATCAACTTTCTTCAAATCTCCCTGAGAAAATACTATAGTATATAATGAAAATATTAGACAAAAAAGGAATATTAAAATAAAAATCCTCTTTCTCATCTCATCACTCCTTTAAAGAGAGTATAGACAAGAAAGGGGATTTTAAAACCTATACATGATTTATTATATCCTTTAAAAACTGTCCTGTATAAGATTCTTTCACTTTTGATACTTCCTCTGGAGTACCTTTGGCTACTATAGTTCCTCCACCATCTCCGCCTTCAGGTCCTAAATCTATAATATAATCTGCTGTTTTTATAACATCTAAATTATGTTCAATAACTATTACTGTATTTCCTCCTTCAACTAGTTTATCTAATACTTTAATTAATTTATGAATATCTGCTACATGAAGACCTGTAGTAGGTTCATCTAATATATATAAAGTTTTTCCTGTACTTCTTTTGCTTAATTCTGTAGCCAATTTAATCCTCTGAGCTTCTCCTCCTGACAATTGAGTTGAAGGTTGCCCAAGTTTAATATACCCTAGCCCAACTTCCTTTAATGTTTGAAGTTTTTTCTTGATTTTTGGTATGTTTTCAAAAAATTCTAATGCCTCTTCTACTGTCATATCTAATACATCAGATATAGTTTTACCTTTATATTTTACTTGCAATGTTTCTCTATTATATCTTTTCCCCTTGCAAACTTCACATGGTACATATACATCAGATAAAAAGTGCATTTCTATCTTTATAATTCCATCTCCATTGCAAGCCTCACATCTGCCACCTTTTACATTAAAACTAAACCTTCCCTTTTTATATCCTCTCATTTTTGCCTCTGGAGTCATTGCAAAAACATCTCTAATATGATCAAATACTCCTGTATAGGTAGCTGGATTTGATCTAGGAGTCCTTCCTATAGGAGATTGGTCTATTTCTATAACTTTATCTAGATTTTCAAGTCCTAATATTTTTTTATGTTTTCCAGGTTTAGTTTTTGCATTATTTAATTTCTGAGCAAGAGATTTATAAAGTATTTCATTAATTAAAGTACTCTTTCCTGAACCAGAAACTCCTGTAATACATGTGAATACTCCCAATGGCATTTTTACATCTATATCTTTAAGATTATTTTCCTTTGCTCCTTTAATCTCTAGCCATTTTCCATTAGATTCTCTTCTTTTTTCTGGAATTTCAATTTTCTTTTTCCCTGAAAGATATTGACCAGTAATAGAATTTTCATCCTTTTCTATATCTTCAATAGTACCCTTTGATACAATATAACCTCCATGTCTTCCTGCACCTGGTCCTATATCTACAATATAGTCAGCACTGTACATTGTGTCCTCATCATGTTCTACAACTATAAGAGTATTACCTAAATCAGTAAGATTTCTCAATGTTTTAAGTAATTTAGCATTATCTCGTTGGTGTAGCCCTATACTAGGTTCATCTAAAACATATACAACTCCAACTAGACTTGAGCCTATCTGTGTTGCTAACCTTATTCTTTGAGATTCTCCACCAGAAAGGGTACTAGCAGTTCTTGAAAGTGTAAGATAATTTAATCCTACATCCTGTAAAAACTGAAGCCTTTCCCTTACTTCCTTCAATACTTGATCACCTATGATTTTTTGTCTTTCTGTCAACTTTAAATTTTTAAAAAAATCTAATGAATCTTTTATAGAGAGATCTGTAACTTCTGCTATATTAAGCCCATTTATCCTTACTGCCAACACTTCATCTTTAAGCCTTTTTCCATGACATTTA
The DNA here is from genome assembly GCF_024623155.1 of Anaerosalibacter massiliensis. Taxonomy (NCBI): domain Bacteria; kingdom Bacillati; phylum Bacillota; class Tissierellia; order Tissierellales; family Sporanaerobacteraceae; genus Anaerosalibacter; species Anaerosalibacter massiliensis. The sequence goes on along the minus strand of NZ_JANJZL010000004.1, from coordinate 18,692 downwards.
GGACAAGGATTTTCTGTCATATACTTATCTATTTTATCTCTCATATAATCTGAATTAGTCTCTCTATACCTTCTTTCTAAATTAGGTATAACTCCCTCAAACCTTCCTCTATAGCTTCTATAACCACTATAATGACTGTTAAATTTAAAACTTATAGTATCCTTAGTCCCATATAATAATTCATCTAAAAACTTCTTAGGTGCATTTTCCAAAGGCTCATCCATAGAAAAATTATTCTTATCTCCTATTGCTTTAAAAACTTGATAATAATAGGTATCTTCTGCTGAAGTACTAAAAGGAGCAATTCCTCCTTCTTTAACACTTAGAGAAGGATTTGGAATAACTAATTCTTTATCTATTTCTTTATAATAACCTATTCCATTACAGGTAGGACACATGCCAAATGGGCTATTAAATGAAAACATTCTAGGTGAAAGTTCCTCTATAACTACTCCACAATCTGGACAAGCTAAGTTTTGACTAAAAAGCATTTGTTCCCCATCTATAATATCTATAATTACTAATCCATCTGAAAGTTTTAAAGCTGTTTCAATAGAATCTGCTAGTCTTCCTTCTATACCATCTTTTACAATAATTCTATCTACTACTACTTCAATATTATGTTTTTTGTTTTTATTAAGCTTTATTTCATCTGTTAATTCATACATTTCTCCATCTACTATAACTCTTATAAAACCTTCTTTTTTTATGGATTCTAATATTTTCTGATGTTCTCCTTTTTTACCTCTTATAATAGGAGCAAGTACTTGAATCTTTGTTCTTTCCTCTAACTCAAGGACCTTATCTACCATTTGATCTACAGTTTGACTAGTTATTTCCCTTCCGCATTTATAACAATAAGGAGTTCCTATTCTAGCAAATAAAAGTCTTAAATAATCGTATATTTCCGTTACTGTGCCTACTGTGGATCTAGGATTTTTACTAGTAGTTTTTTGATCTATAGATATAGCTGGAGAAAGTCCTTCAATATAGTCTAAATCCGGCTTTTCCATTTGACCTAAAAACTGTCTTGCATAGGCTGAAAGACTTTCTACATATCTTCTTTGCCCTTCTGCATATATAGTATCAAAAGCTAATGAAGATTTACCTGAACCACTAATACCAGTAAATACTATAAATTTATTTCTAGGAAGCTGTAAATCTACATTTTTTAAATTATGTTCCCTAGCTCCTTTTATTATTATTTTATCTTTAGACATTAAACCACCTCTTAACTAAAGCATCTTTTTTAATTCATTTACTTTATCCCTTAATTCAGCAGCTTTTTCAAAATTTAAAGATTCTGCTTCTTTAAGCATCTCAGTTTCTAATCCTTCTATTATCTCCAATATTTCTTCTTTCGATATCTTTTCAGTTACATATTCTTCTTCATCTTCAATAACTTTTGTAGCTTCTATTACACCTCTTATACCTTTTACAATAGTTTTAGGAGTTATATGATGTTTCTCATTATATTCACTTTGAATTTTTCTTCTTCTATTTGTTTCATATATAGCTTTTTTCATAGATTTGGTAATAGTATCAGCATACATTATTACCCTTCCTGAAGAATTTCTTGCTGCTCTACCTATAGTCTGTACCATTGACGTCTCTGATCTTAAAAATCCTTCTTTATCTGCATCTAGAATTACTACTAAAGAAACCTCAGGTAAATCCAATCCCTCTCTCAAAAGATTTATTCCAATTAATACATCATATTTTCCAAGCCTTAAATCTCGAATAATCTCCATTCTTTCTATTGTATCTATATCTGAGTGAAGATAAGTTACCTTTATACCTATTTCTTTAAAATAATCAGTTAAGTCTTCTGCCATTTTCTTAGTAAGAGTAGTTATCAATACTCTCTCTTTTTTCTTTTCCCTAATCCTTATTTCCTTCACTAAATTATCTATTTGGTTTTCTGTAGGTCTTACATCTATTTCTGGGTCTAAAAGTCCTGTAGGACGTATAATCTGTTCTACTACATCTTCTGAATGTTCTAATTCATAAGGTCCAGGAGTAGCACTTAAAAATAGTATTTGATTTATATGATCTTCAAATTCATTAAATTTAAGAGGACGGTTATCTAATGCAGATGGAAGCCTAAAACCATGTTCTACAAGAGTAGTTTTCCTAGACCTATCTCCATTATACATACCCCTTATTTGTGGAATAGTCACATGGGATTCATCTACAATAATGAGAAAATCTTCTGGAAAATAATCTATAAGAGTATAAGGTTTGCTCCCTTTATCTCTTCCACTTAAATGTCTTGAGTAATTTTCTATTCCTTGACAATATCCCATTTCTTTAAGCATTTCAATATCATATCTAGTTCTTTGTTCTAATCTCTGAGCTTCTAAAAGCTTATCTTGACTTCTAAGTTCTTCTAGCCTTCCTTTTAGCTCTTTCTCAATTCTAACTATTGCCTTTTCAATTTTTTCATATGATGTAGCAAAGTGAGAAGCTGGAAATATAGATATATGATTTCTAAGACCTATTATCTCTCCTGTAAGATGATTGATTTCTACAATCCTATCAATTTCATCTCCAAAAAATTCTACCCTTATAGTATTTTCACTAGAAGATGCAGGAAAAATTTCTAATGTATCTCCTCTTACCCTAAAAGTGCCTCTTATAAAGTTTATATCATTTCTTACATACTGAATATCAACTAGTTTTTTTATGATTTCATCTCTATCTTTTATCATACCTGGTCTTAGAGAAATCACTAAATTTTCATAATCAATAGGATCTCCTAATCCATATATACAAGATACACTAGCTACTATTATTACATCTCTTCTCTCAAATAAGCTAGCTGTTGCTGAATGCCTTAATTTATCTATTTCATCATTTATAGATGCATCTTTTTCTATATAGGTATCAGTTTGTGGAACATATGCCTCTGGTTGATAATAGTCGTAATAACTTACAAAATATTCTACTGCATTGTTTGGGAAAAATTCCTTAAACTCACTGGCTAATTGGTAAGCTAAAGTTTTATTGTGAGCAATAACTAATGTAGGTTTTTGAACCTTTTCTATAATATTAGCCATAGTAAAAGTTTTTCCAGAACCAGTTACTCCAAGTAAAGTTTGATATTTTGCTCCATTTAATATTCCATTGGAAAGTTTCTTTATAGCCTCTGGTTGATCACCAGTAGGCTTAAAGCTTGATTTTATCTCAAATTTACTCAATTTATTCACCTCATCTTTTGAACGCTTGTTCGTGATTACTCTTTAATTATATTATATTTTTTAAAAAAATCAATGGCTTTTATTTTTAAAAAGAAGATTGAACTTATTTCTCCAATAGTATAAACTATTATGGAAGGAGGAGGCCAAATATGAGAAAAATAATTTTACCTATTTTTATAATATTTTTGTCATTAGCATTAACTAGTTGTAATACTATTCAAAATTCTAAAATAGAGCCTGCTGACAATGATACAAAAGAAAAACCAATTAAATACAAAGTAGAAAAAATAGTTCTTTCTAAAGGGTATCAATCATTAGAACCAAATGTGGAAATTCTTAAAAAAAATAAAAATATTAAAATATTAGTTTCACTAGGTTTAGTAGAATCTTCTGGTATAAAAATAGATGGAATAACGAAAAACAATAATGAAATAAATATATATACTAACAGATTAGTAGAAGATAACAAAACTCAACTTGCAATTCCTCAGGCAATTGTTAATCTTAAAATTTCCAGTAAAGACAATATAGATGATATTAAATTTAATATTATAAATCAAAACTATGAACCTATAGAACTAAAATTTGGAAAATCACAAATACTTAGTAAAATATATTCTCAATATAAAATAGCTCCGAATACTGTTCCTCTAGTAGACCTTGTAAAAACTAATGAAAGTTTTATTTGGAATATAGATTTTAATAGTATTTTTAATAAAGATGATTTAGAATCCCCACTTGTAAACTTACATGTAAAAGCTGATGCTAATACTGGTGAAATTCTTTTATCTAATAGAGAGATTATTTCTGAATATATTGATGATGGTTTAATTTTAGATTACATACCTCAACATTATATATTATATAAGCAAGAACAAATAGATGATGGAAAAAATACTAATATGCTATGGCTATATAATTTAAAAAATGGGGAAAAAGAAAAAATATATGAAACTAAACATTCTATTTATTCGGCTAGCTTTTCTCCCGATAATAAACATATAGCATTTATAGAAAATGATGAAGATATATCAGATATTTATCTAATTAATATAAATGAAAAAACTGCAAATAAAATTACTCCAATTGACTATAATCACACTTGGAATATAAAATGGATAAATGAAGATAATTTATATTTTGTCAACAACAACGAAAAAAATAGTTCTACTCTACTTAAATACAATATAGTTGACAAAAATTCACAAGAGGTTTTCTCAGTTGGAAAAACTATTTCAGATTTTGATTTCAAAGATAATCTAATTGTATTCACTGAATATAGTGATAAAGACATAAATCAAAATATTTATATTACAAAAGATGGTTCTAATCTTATAGAACTTGACAAAGGATATAGAATAAGTTTTATAGATAAAAATTCAATTATATATTTAAAAAATTCACAGGATAAAAATATAGATTTGATGTGTATATATGATATAGAAAATAATTCTAAAAATGTTGAAACTGAACTAGATGTTAAAAACTATATAAAATTAGATCAAGACAATCTATTAGTCATAACAAAAAACTCCTGTAATAATGATTACACTCTTAATAAATATAATATAATAGATAATTCATCTGAATCTATTGCTGAAATCACAGGAGAAACTTTCTTTTATGATGAAGTGCTAAATAGGGGATATGTAAGTCTATCAGCTCCTATGGAAAAAGATGAAAGACATATTATATATTCTATTGATTTAAATAAAATAAGCTTAAATAAAAAATAAGGGAATTTCTTTCCCTTATTTTTTATTCATAGTATCTTTCATTATTTCTATACCTTTTTTAAGTTGTACATCCTCTTTTAAATTTTCTGGTCCAGTTATCTGAACTTCCTCTGGCAATTTAACTTCTACATCTGGTTTTATACCTATATTATGAATATTAGTGCCCTTAGGAGTAAAGTATTCTGACACTGTCATTTTATATCCAGAACCATCTGGAAGTTTGACTATTCTTTGAACTATACCTTTTCCAAAAGTCTTTGTTCCTACTAAAACCCCTCTTTCTGTATCTTTTACTGCACCTGCTAATATTTCTGAAGCACTAGCACTTCCTTCGTTTACAAGCATTACTAGAGGCAAATCTGTTTTCTTTTTATCAGATTTTAAATATTCTCTCTCACCATTTTTATCTTCTGTATATACAATAGTTCCCTCGCCTAAAAACTCATCTGCTATATCTGCAGATACATCTAATAATCCTCCTGGATTATTCCTTAAATCTAATATAATTCCTTGAGCTCCATCCTTTGCTAATATATCAAATTCCTTTTTAAAATCTTTATAGGTTAAATCATCAAAAGAAGTAATTTTAATATATCCAATTTTATCTTCTAGCATTTCTGCCTTAACAGTTTTTAGTCTAATCTCTTCCCTTTTGATTTTTAAATCTATATTATTTGATTTTCCGTCCTTATCTTTTCTTAGAATAGTTAAATTTACTTCAGTTCCTGGTTTTCCCTTCATAACCTTTACAGCTGCATCCATTTTATCTGCAGTAAATTCTTCTCCATCTATTTTTATAATTTTATCTCCTGTTTTTAAACCTGCTTTTTCCCCAGGTGTATCTTCTATTGGGGACACTACAGTTATTAAATTATCTTCTCCCGGACTTACAATTACACCTATTCCACCATAGACACCTTTAGTATGTTCCATAAAATCATCAAATTCTGATTTGGACATATATGTGGAATAAGGATCTTTTAAAGATTCCAACATGCCTTTTAATTGTCCATCCATTAATCTCTCATCATTTACATCTTTTAAGAAATTTTTCTTTATTGACTCCTCAATAGTCATAGCCTTGGAGTATTTTTTATATACTGTTGCCAATTGTTCATATTCATCTTTAGAAATTATAACTTTTTTATTGAGAGGTATAGGCAGTAGATTACTAATAGTAAAAGTAGCTATATTTGTTATAAGAAGAAGTAATATTATACGAGTCGTGGCTTTCTTTTTTGACATTCAATTCACCTCATTTTAACAAGCATTATGTAGTTTATTTTATTAAATCTACTTTAACATTATACCACTAGAGCTATAACTTTTCAAAGAAATAAAAAAAAAGGAGGAAAATTCCTCCTTTTTTTATCTTAAATAACCCATAGGATTTACAGGTCTTCCATTTATTCTGACTTCAAAATGTAGATGAGGTCCTGTTGAACGACCAGAGTTTCCTGATACCGCTATCTGCTGACCTTGTCTAACTCTAGTCCCTACACCAACAGATAATGATGAATTGTGAGCATATAGAGTTGAAACACCACCACCGTGGTCAACAACTATATAGTTCCCATATCCTCCACTATAGCCTGTTTTAGTAAGAATAACTACTCCATCTTTAGCAGCAACTACAGGAGTTCCTACTCCCACTCCTATATCTATTCCAGTGTGCAATCTGCCCCATCTAGGACCAAAAGGTGAAGTTACTGGTCCACTAGTTGGCCAAATCATAGCACCTCCTGTTGGAGTCACACTAGCAGAAATACTAGCTGTACTACCACCTGTACTACCACCACTTTTACCTTTAGAATTATTAGAGTTATTAGAATTATTATGATTTGCTATTTGTGATGCAATTTGGTTAGATTCTCGTTCTAATTCATCTAATTGGTTTTGTAACTCTTTTTTGTCTTTTTCAACATTATTCATAAGTTTTTGTTTACCTCTTGTAGCAACCATCAATTCATTTTTCTTTGATTCTACTTGTCTTTTAGTAGACTCTGCTGAAACTATTTGGGTTTTAAGTTCCTTCTTCTTAGTATCCATTATATTTCTTTGTTCTTGCATATAGTCAAGTAAATCAGTATCATGTTCCACTACTGCCTGTACCATTTCTTTCTTCAATAAAAAATCTTTTATGTCAGCTGCTGAAAGTAAAACCTCTATGTATCCAATATTTCCATTCATATACATGGCTCTAAGTCTAGAGTTAAATGCATCTTTTCTTTTTCCTATTTTTCTTTCAGCTTCTTCAATCTCTTTAGTAGTTTTTTCTATATCATTATTTAAATTTGCAAGCTTTTTTTCAACTTTACTTAATTCATCACTTGCTTCATTTACCTCTTTATCTAAAGATTTTATTTCATTTGATATATTTTTTTGTTTTTTCTCCAATTTATTTATCTCATTTTTTTTCTCTTCTTTTCTTCTATTCACCCCCTTTTGCTCATTTTTTAAACTATTTACATCACCTACTGCATATACTGCTACACAATTGAATACCAATAGTGCTATAAGTAACGTGATGACTTTTTTACTACGCCCCATAAGATTTAAAGCCTCCTTCCTGAGTTTACATTTAAAAATCTTTTCAGGGTTACTGCTAATAAACTTCAATTTTCTATGCTATCTATATTTATTGAACCATAACTATATTTCTAACTATATATTCTGCTCTTTTAGAAAATATGTATTGTATTTTATCTTTTTAAATCTACTTAAACATTATATCATTAAAACCATTACTTTACAAAGAAATATGAAAAAAGGAGGAAAATATCCTCCTTTTAATTTATTTATTTCAAATATGACATAGGATTTACAGCTCCTCCACCTACTCTTACTTCAAAGTGACAATGTGGACCAGTTGAATTACCAGTGCTACCTGCTCTTGCTATTACTTGACCTCTTTTTACACTTTGACCAGCACTAACTACCAAAGATGAATTATGCCCATAAAGAGTTGCTATTCCTCCTGGGTGAGCTATAATTACAGCATTTCCATATCCACCTTTAGATTGTGCTTCTATTACTATACCATCTGCTGCTGCAACTATTGGTGTACCAGTAGGTGCTGGAATATCTATTCCTGAATGGTATTTTTTAGTTCCAAATATTGGATGAATTCTGTATCCAAAAGGCGAACTAATACCATAATGTCCTGGAACAGGCCAAGATAATCTGCCTCCTGAGTAAGCTGGAGTACTATTTGAACTACCTGAATTGCTTGAACTATTAGATTTTCCTGTGCTATTTCCATTGCTTGAGTTATTAGTTTTTCCTGAATTACTTGAATTATCTACTACAGCTGTATTATTATTTTTCTTATTTTCATTTGATTTTTTGGTTGCATTTGCTGCTGCCATTTGAGCCTCAGCTTTTTTCTGAAGTTCTGCAATCTCAGAATTTAAACTATGTGATAGTGCATTTAATTCATCTAATTGTTGTTCTAATTTTGACTTGTCCTTTTCAACAACATTCATAAGTTTTTGCTTGCTTCTTGTTGCAACCATCAATTCATTTTTCTTTGATTCTACTTGTCTTTTAGTAGATTCTGCTTCAGCTATTTGAGTTTTAAGTTCTTTCTTCTTAGTATCCATTATATTTTTTTGTTCTTGCATATAATCAAGTAGATCAGTATCATGTTCAACTACTGATTGAACCATTTCTTTTCTTAATAGAAAGTCTTTCATATCAGCTGCTGAAAGTAGAACTTCTATGTATCCAATATTTCCATTCATATACATAGCTCTAAGTCTAGAATTAAATGAATCTTTTCTTTCTCCTATTTTTCTTTCAGCTTCTTCAATCTCTTTAGTAGTTTTTTCTATATCATTATTTAAATTTGTAAGTTTATTTTCAACTTTACTTAACTCATCACCTGTTTCATTTACTTCTTTGTCTAAAGATTTTATTTCAGTTGATAAGTCTTTTTGTTTTTTCTCTAATTCTTTTATTTGAGTTTGTTTATTTTGCTTTTGTTTGTTCACCCCCTTTTGTTCATTTTTTAAACTGTTTACATCTCCTGTTGCATACACTGCTACACAATTAAATACCAATAGTGCTATAAGCAATGTTATGACTTTTTTACTACGCCCCATAAAATTTAAAGCCTCCTTCCTGAAATTATACATTTAAAAATCTTTTCAAGGATACTAAGCTACCTAAAGTTCCAATTCCAACACCAATAGCTACAAACATAATACTAATATCTTTTAGCAATGTATAAGGTGCTACTAAATATACTGTAAATATTACATATAGTCTTTCATTTATAAAATGGAAAATATATTCATATCCATAGTTGACTATAAGAATAGATAGTACTGCACCTATAAGGCCTAATAGAATTCCTTCTATAATAAAAGGTCCTCTAATATAGCCATTGCTAGCTCCTACATACTTCATAATATTTACTTCTTTTTTCCTTGCTGTTACTGTGATTTTTATAGTATTTGAAATAATAAACACTGATATAAACATTAATATGGCTATTGCTATGATTCCTGCAACTCTTATATAATTAGCTGTTGAAATAAGCTTGTTGATTACATCCTTATAATATTTTACTCCTTCTATTCCCTTTATATCTTTTACGTTTTCTACAACTTTATCTGCATATTCTATATTCTCTAATTGAATGGTATATGAATTAGGTAATGGATTTTCATCTTCCAATCCTTCAAATGAATATCCCTTATCACCTAAATCTTCTTTCATTATTTTCATTGCATCATCTTTAGTGACAAGACTTAAATTTTTAACACCACCAAAAGATTTTATCTTATTTCCTATTTCCTCAATTTGTTCCTCTTTAACACTATCTTCTAAAAATACCTGTACCTCATCAAATTTACTTTGGGTTTCATTTACTATATTGTTAATACTCAATATCATAATTAGTACCATTCCTAATATAACTAGAACAGCAGTAATAGAGCCTACTGAAGCTAAACCCATACCTCTATTTCTCCACATGCCTTGAAATCCTTGTTTGAGAACATTCTTGAATATCCTAAAACTCATATTCATACACACCCTTCTCTTCATCTCTTGCCACTTTTCCATCTTCTAAAGCTACTACTCTTCTTTTCATACAGTTTACTATATCTTTAGCATGTGTGGCCATTAAAACAGTAGTTCCTCTCCCATTTATACCTTTTAAAATTTTCATTATTTCCCAAGCTGTATCTGGATCTAAATTTCCTGTAGGTTCATCAGCTATAAGTACTGGAGGATTGTTCACAATAGCCCTTGCTATAGAAACTCTCTGGTGTTCACCTCCAGATAATTGATCTGGATAGTCATTTGCTTTTTCACCTAGCTCCACCATCTCTAATACTTCTGGCACTCTTTTTTTTATTTCCATTGGATGAGAACCAATGATTTCCATAGCAAAAGCTACATTTTCATATACGGTTTTATTTGGGAGCAATCTAAAATCTTGGAAGACTACTCCTACTTTTCGTCTTATATAAGGTATTCTTCTGTTTTTTACCTTGGTTATATCCTTGTCCTCTAGTATGATTTTACCAGATGTAGGTTCTATTTCTTTAAGTAAGAGTTTAGTCATTGTAGATTTTCCTGCACCACTATGCCCTACAATAAATACAAATTCACCTTTATCAATAGTTATATTTATATTCTCCAAAGCCTTAGTTCCATTTTTATAAACTTTACTCACATTAATAAACTTTATCACGTTCTTACCACCTTTACTATGAGTCTTTTAAAGTAAGTACCTATTATAACATAAAAAAACTTTATTTACATATATTTATTTTATCATATCTAATATAGTGTCTTCTACTAATTTTTCTTATTTTATTTGTTTTTTCGTTATATTTTTCCATTAATTTGTATTCTGAATTTATATTATATTATAATATAAATTAGATAGATATCAAGGGGTGATTTCATGAATAAGGAAATTTTAAGAAAACAGTTTTTGGCAAAACGTAGTAAACTTCCTAATAAAGATGCTGAGGAAAAAAGTAATATAATAACTAATAAATTATTAGACTTACAAATATACAAAAATTCTTCATTTATAATGTCTTATATAGCTTTTAGAAAAGAAGTAAGGACTAAGAAGTTTATAAAACATTCTATATCTAATGGTAAAAGAGTTGGTGTCCCTATAACAGTTCACAAAACAAAGGAACTTATTGTATCTGAGTTGAAGGATTTTGATAATGAACTAGTCATTGGCTACTATAATATATTAACACCTAAAAGTCAGTATATCAGAAGGGTGTCCCCTTCAATTGTAGATTTAGTAATTGTTCCTGGTGCAGTATTTGATAAAGATGGATATAGAATTGGATATGGAGGAGGATATTATGATAGATTTTTAAAAAAATTAAATAAGGATGCAGTAACTATTGGATTTGCTTATAATTTTCAATTAGTAGACTCATTGCCAAGAAGTAAATACGATATTCCTGTAGACTATATTTTAACAGAAAAACAACTTATTTCTTGTAAAACAAGAAATATTTAAATAGACCTATTAAATCTTAATTATAGTGATATAATATATAGGGTAATTTATTTGATTTTAGGAGGAATTTTTATGGCGAGAACAGTGGGTACAACAGTAAGAGGCATAAGGGCTCCTATTGTTAAAAAGGGAGATGACATAGTAAATATTGTAGTTAATTCTATCATTGAATCTTCTGAAGCTGAGAACTATGCTATTAAGGATAGAGATATCATTGGAATAACTGAATCTTTAATTGCAAGAGCTCAAGGTAACTATGCAGGAGTAGAAGAAATTGTGGAAGATATAAACAACAATTTTAAAAAAGATGTTGGTATAGTCTTCCCTATACTTAGTAGAAATAGATTTTCCATTATACTTAAGGCAATAGCAATGACAGGTAAAAAAATATACCTTGTGCTCAACTATCCTTGCGATGAAGTCGGAAATTGTTTAATGGATAAAGATAAAATGTATGATTTAGAAATTAATCCTTATACCGATAACTTAAATGAGAACGAATACAGAAATTTGTTTGGTTACAATGTAGCTCACCCTTTTACAGGTGTAGATTATGTAAAAATGTATAAAGAACTAGCAATAAATGACAATATTAAAATATATCTATCAAACGATCCTTTAAGTGTTTTAGAATATTCAAAGGATGTATTAGTTGCAAATATTCATGAAAGGGAGAGAACTAAAGAGCTTCTTAAAAAAGCTGGTGGTGAAAATATATTAGGATTAGATAATATATTAACTAAATCTATTAATGGCAGTGGATACAATCCAGAATATGGCTTATTAGGTTCTAATATGGCTACAGAAACTAAACTTAAGCTATTCCCTAGAGACTCCCAATCTTATGTGGAAGATATTCAAAATAAAATGAGAGAAATCACTGGAAAAGAAGTTGAAGTCATGATATATGGAGATGGAGCTTTTAAAGATCCTGCAGGTAAGATATGGGAGCTTGCAGATCCTGTTGTTTCTCCTGGATATACAAAAGGTCTTCAAGGAACTCCAAATGAGCTAAAATTAAAATACTTAGCTGACAATGAATTAGACAGTTTAGATAAAGAAAAAGCAGAAGAAATGTTAAAGGAAAAAATTAGACATAAAGATTCATTAGAAAAAGCTGCATCCTTAGGCACAACACCTAGAAAGATCACAGATCTATTAGGAAGCCTATGTGATTTAACTAGTGGTAGTGGAGATAAAGGAACGCCTATAGTATATATTCAAGGATATTTTGATAATTATGCAACAGAGTAGCTAAATAGCTACTCTGTTCTTCTATTAATCTTCTAATTTTTTTATTTTATATTGTCTTTCTATATATCTTCCTAAAAGAGTTCTTATTACTGCCACTATTGGAACTGCAAAGAGCATTCCCCAAACTCCAAAAAATCCACCACCTATTATTATAGCTGTAATAATCCAAAATGGTTTCATTCCCACTTTCACTCCAAGTATCTTAGGTCCTAGATACAGTCCATCAAACTGTTGCAATGCAAATATAAATATAACAACCCACAACGCCTTCAACGGCCTATCAAATAAAGTTATAATTCCTGCTGGAATCATTCCAATAAGCGGGCCAAAGTATGGAATCATATTAGTTACCCCTACAATTAAACTTATCAATAAAGAATAAGGGACTCTTAAAATTAAACATCCTACAAAACATAACAAGCCTATTATGAAAGAGTCAATTATTTTACCAACAAAAAATTTAGAAAAAGCCTCTTTTATTTCTCTTTGAACATTAATTATTGATTCTGCTCTATGCTTTGGAAATACTGCATAAGCTAGTCGCTTAAATCCTTCTGCAAATTCCTCTTTGTCTTTTAAAATATAAATAGATATTATAGAACCTAGAATGAAGTTTAAAAATCCAGAAGTAAAGTTTATAACTTGGGTTACAGTTTTATTTAATAATGGAGTTATACTTCTAGTAGCCTTAATCATAGCTTCATCTAAAGCTTCTTTTACTTCGTCAATTACTCCATATTTATCTATTATAGCAAGTTTAGAAGGCATAGATTCAAACCATTGTTCAGTGGCTCTAACATAATCAGGGAACTCTTTAATTAATGTTTTTATACTTTCAATAACTGTTGGTGTGATAAATACAAAGAATAAAGCTATTATTCCAAAAAATATTATATATACAATAAGGATATTAATCCATCTCTTGAAGGTATACTTTCTTTCTAAATAAACTAATAGTGAATTCAAAAAAAAGGAGATAACAAAAGCCCATATAAAAGGCTTAGATATTTTTCTTAATGTAAAAGTAAAGCTCTGACTAGATATTAACCTAAATAAAATAAATGTAATTATTAACAAAAAGAATATTTTTATATAATTTGTTTTTCTTTTTATTTCTATCGCTCCTTTCTACATATTACATCTAACTATTTTATCACTTTTTTCATCTATATTAAAGTTAATTTAAAAAAATTTCAGATATTTTTTTATCTATCTTCCTATTATTTATATTAATTTCTGGATTAACTATATCTAATAAAGGATTATGTTCTGCTTCTCCACATATATCTACCCCTAGAACTTTACAATATCTATTTATAAGTTTTAGCCAATTTACAAGACTAACAAGTTCCATATCACCTTGATCCCAGGAAGTTTTAACTATTTTCCCTTTTAAAACATCTTTATCTACACTTATATATACACGTCTTCCTTCTATTTTTTTTATAATATTGAAATCTAAAGTCTTATTTCCGTCTTCAATATATTGTATAAATGGACAATCTAAAATATCTTTAGGCATATATTTCTTATTTGATCCAATTATTAATAGTCCACTAGTTAAATTTTCTTCTATACAGTTTCTAACCCAGGAACCACAAGTTATAACATATTTATCTGTTTTATCTATATCAAAGTGATTGTCAAATAGTACCAACATTGGTTTCAATAAAAATCTTTTTATTAAAAAATAACTAATATAGTGAAAATCCCCTGTTCCTAAATAAGCTATAGACTTTTTAGGCAGGGAATTTAAAAAATTATCAACTGTATCTTTTTTAGATATATCAAAATATTTTGGATGAAAATCATATTTATTTAACCTTATTTTTAAATTTATAAAATTAAACTGTTCGTTGTTAAGCTTTCTTTTCTCATTAAGTGTAGTCAATTTTTATTCCCCCATGTTATTTCCTATCTTTACTCATTTGTGAGTACTCCTCTAATCTTTTCTGCACTAAATAATTAATTGTTCCTTCCTCATAGTTTCCTCTTTTATTTATTTTTCCAGCTCTAACTCCTGTAAGTATTTCTATACCTTCATCTATTGTTTTTATAGCATATATTTTAAACTTTCCATCTTTTACTGCAACTACTACTTCATCATTTAACATTAAATTATCTAAATTCTTATAAGGTATTATAACTCCTTCTCCTCCCCTAAATCCTTTTAATTTGCAAACATTATAATATCCTTCTATTTTTTCATTTATACCACCTATAGGTTGAATAACTCCTTTTTGATTTACAGAACCAGTTACTGCAATAGCTTGATTGATAGGTATATTTGCTAAACTAGAAAGAAGGGCATATATTTCAGTACTAGAAGCACTATCACCATCCACACCATCATAAGACTGTTCAAAGGTAATACTTGCTGTCATAGAAAGCTGAGTTGTCTTAGCATACTTTTCTCCTAAATATCCACCTAATATTAGTACTCCTTTATCATATATATTTCCACTCTGTCCTACTTCTCTTTCTATATTTATTATTCCTTCTTTTCCTGAAAATGTATTTACAGTTATTTTATTAGGTTTGCCAAAAGTATATTGGCCTATACTCATAATAGCCAGGCCATTTATTTCTCCTACCTTATATCCCTCAGTATCTATCAATAATGTATTGTTTTCAATTAATCCTAATAATTTTTCTTCATATATATTATTTCTATATACTTTATTAGATATAGCTCTTTCAACATCTTCTTTCACAACTATATTTTTGTTTTCCTTAGTAGCCCAAGCATCTGCTTCGTAAAGTATTTCTACTAATTCATTAAATCTAGCAGTAAGCTTATTCTGATTTCCAGATATTCTACTACTTAAATCTATTATAGCTGCAAGAGCAGTCCTGTCAAAAGGTTTTAAACTTTCTTCTCTGCATTGATAAGCAACAAAAGAACCGATCTTCTCAATATTTTCTTCATTTCTTTCCATTTCCACATCAAAATCTGCTCTTATTTTAAATAATTTCTTAAAATCTTCATCATATTGATAAAGTAAATGGTATGTTAAATAATCGCCAATAATTATAACTTTTGTATCTATTGGAATAGGTTCTGGTCTCAATGTTTCAGAAATGATATTTAACCCAGTTATATTTTCAATAACAATTTCTTCTGCTGAAATAGCTCTCTTTAAACCTTCCCAAGCTATCCTACTTTGAAGTATATCCTTTGCCTGTATGATTAAATAACCGCTATTAGCTTCATGCATAGAACCTGGACGTATCTTTGTATGATCAGTCCTTAGCCCTCCCAGTTCATTTACATATTCTATTTTCCCTAAAAGATTATGATAATTTGGGTTCATCTCTCTTATGACTGGTGCTCCTTCTACATCTTTGTTATCAATAAATAAATTTACTTCATATCTTTTGAAAAAACCCTCTTTCTCATTTGTTGGAGATAGTATATTTTCAATATAATTGTCTTTATTGTCATCTAAGAACATTTGAAAATTTTGAATTATATCCTCTTTCATATTAGAAAAATAGTTTTCAATTCCTTCTTGTTCTTTAAATTTTTCTATAAGTGGATCTATATATAGAGACGATATTTCTAAAACTTTTTCTTCTTTTAATTTTTTCATTTCACTTTTAAGATTATTTTCTATATCTCTTATTCTTTGCACATAGTCAAAAGTTTTATTGCTTAGTTCATTAGAGGATTTTTTTATTTCTTCTACTTCTTCTTCTGATAAATTTTCAATCTCTTTATCTGTCATAGGTCTATCTCCTACTAGAGGTATGCTAAGTATTCCTTTTTCTGTTTGTTTAAATACAAAACCATAGTCCTTTGCTACTTCATTTAACTCATCTATTACATCTTCAGCTTTCTTTTGGTTTTGGGTATATATTATATTCTTGCTGTCTTCATATTCTTTTGATGATAATATTTTAGGTATATCCATCTTTATATTGTTAATGGCATCTTTTACATCTATTTTAAATACTTTTCCTAACCCTGGAAATAGGCTTATAGCTTTAGGAGAATTTGGTCTTTTAAAATTAAAAACATAACACCAATCTTTAGGTGTTTTTTTATTCTTACTAAAATCTTTTGCTACAAGATAAGAATAACTGTTTTTTCCCGTTCCTGTAAGCCCTGATACATATATATTGTATCCTTTCCTTTTAACTGACAATCCAAATTTTAATGCTTCCATTGCTCTTTTCTGTCCTATAAGTTCTCTAGATACTGGAATTTTTTCAGTAGTATCATATTTAAACATACTAGGATCACATTTTTTTCTTAAAATATTATAAGGCAGTTCATATTTTTCTCTCATTGCAAACACCTCCACACTGTCTAATTAATATATACCCTATATTTAATCATATGTATTAAAACTTTCTTTGATATTTTTTATGTTTAAAAGAGGTTATCCATTTTAAGATAACCTCTTTTAAACATCTTCTGTATATTTAAAATATAGATATATAATGTCATAAAATAATTAATCATCATATTCTACTTCTAATTTTATGTCGGCAGGTAGTTTATCTAAATTGGTTTTTACAACTGTAAAGGGATAGGATATTTTTTGAGCTACAATCTGATCTGGTTTAGGATCTTTAAATTTAGCAAATACAGTAATACCAAATTTATTGTCCTCTTTTTTCCCCCTTTCAATTTTATCTATTGTAACTGAATACCCTTCCATGTTTTTTTCTCCTCTCGTAACAACTACATATATTTCTTCTTCAATTTTACAGCTCAAAGCTCTCTCTTCAGATAAGTAGTTTGGAAGAAGATCCTTTAACTTTTGTGGAACCTCATCAGTTTGAAGAACCTTAAATTTCACCTCTCTATCACCTTCATTTAAATATTTTGGAACTAATATTATTCCTAAAATAATAATACACACTATAATACCAATCCAGACTTTTTTCATTAACTCCCCCCTACAAATGGAAATAAATACTCTATATTATATTTATTATTTTCTCATGCTATTTATGATATAGTAATAAAAAACTGTCATCGAAAACTATGAAAGTATTCAATGACAGATACTAATTATTAGTTTGAAATAATTTTCTTAACTTTTTCAACTATATTTTCTACTGTTAAACCATATTTCTTTAGTACATCTTCTGCAGTTCCTGATTCTCCGAATTTATCTTCTACACCTATTCTTTTTAAAGGTACTGGATAATTTTCTACAAGAACTTCTGCTACAGCACTACCTAGTCCTCCAATGATGCTATGTTCTTCTACAGTAACTATTTTTTTAGTTTCTTTTGCTGCTTTTATGATAATATCTTCATCTATAGGTTTTATAGTGGATATATTTATAACTCTTGCTGATATTCCATGGTTCTCTAATATTTTACCCGCTTCTAATGCTTTTGATACCATGATTCCTGTTGCAATAATAGTTATATTATTTCCAGCTTTTAATTCAACACCTTTACCTATTTGAAAATTATAATCTTGATTAAATATTACTGGCTCTTTGCTTCTACCAAGTCTTATATATACTGGTCCATTATATTGACTTGCTTTTATTATAGCTTTTTTAGCTTCTACTCCGTCAGCAGGACATAGGACTGTCATGTTGGGTATTGACCTCATTAGACTTAAATCTTCTACGGATTGATGGGTTGCACCATCTTCTCCTACAGTAAGACCTGCATGGGTTGCTGCAATTTTTACATTTAGTTTGGGATAACATATTGAGTTTCTAATTATTTCAAATGCTCTTCCTGTAGCAAACATTGCAAAAGTACTTGCAAAAGGAATCTTCCCTGTGGTTGCTAGACCTGCAGCAGTTCCCATAAGATTTTGCTCTGCTATTCCTACATTGAAAAATCTGTCTGGATACTCTTTTTTAAATACTGCGGTTTTAGTTGACCCTGAAAGATCTGCATCTAATACTACAATATCTTTGTTTGTTTTTCCTAGTTCTTTTAGAGCTTCACCGTAGGCATCTCTAGTTGCCATGAATTTAGTCATTTATTCCACCTCCAAGTTCTTTTATTGCTTTTTCT